>JAPHUN010000258.1 GCA_026193435.1 Chlorobium sp. | reverse complement strand
CCGCTGAGGCGGAACAGGCGGGGATGCCCTATGTTTCCGAGCGCTGGCTTGGCGGCATGCTTACCAACTTTTCGACTATCCGTCAGAGTATCCGCAGGATGAATTCGATCGATCGAATGGAAACCGACGGTACATTTGACATGATTACCAAGAAAGAGCGGCTGATGCTGGTACGTGAAAAAGAGAAGCTGATGAGGATTCTCGGAGGTATAGCCACTATGACCAGGCTTCCCGCAGCTCTTTTTGTCGTCGATATCAAAAAAGAGCATATCGCGGTAAGAGAAGCCAGATCACTTGGAATCCCGATTTTTGCTCTTGTCGACACCAACTGTGATCCTGATGAGGTTGATTATGTGATCCCTGCCAATGATGACGCTATCCGTTCCATCCAGCTGATGGTAAAAGGCGTGGCTGAATCCATTGCCAACGCACGTCAGCAGCAGGCTGAGGAAGCTGCGATGGCAGAGATGGAAGAGGCGGCTGAAGATAATCAGGCTGCAGGAGACGAAGCAGCGGCAAAGGAGTAATTAGTTAAGCGTATAAACTTATTGTATAAAAAGTAATGAGCCAGATATCCGCAAAAGCAGTAAAAGAATTACGAGATAAAACCGGCGTTGGTATGATGGACTGTAAAAAAGCCCTTGATGAAAGCGGGGGTGATATGCAGAAAGCCGTTGAATACCTGCGTAAGAAAGGCGCTGCGCTTGCAGCCAAACGTGCAGAGCGTGAAGCCAGTGAGGGTGTTGTGATCGTTAAAATCAACGATGCCGCTGATACGGGAATTATTCTGGAACTGAACTGTGAAACCGACTTCGTGGCACGAGGTGACGATTTTACCGGTTTTGCCGATACCATCGCTCAAACCGCACTTGACGGCAGTGTCGATTCGGCAGAGAAGATGATGGGCGTTTCTCTTGGTGAGGCCTACGACGGCGAAAAGGTCGAAGACGCTATCAAGACCATGACAGGAAAACTCGGTGAAAAGATACAGCTCAAAAGACTGGCCTATGTCAGGTCGGAAGGTGGTCTTGTCGCCGGTTATGTGCATCCCGGTTCAAAGCTCGGCTCCATAGTTGAAATATCAGGAGGCAACTCGGCAGAGGCGGTTGTTCTGGCAAAGGACATTGCCATGCAGGTCGCTGCCGCGACACCTGTTGTCGTAGACCGCTCCAGCGTTCCAGCCGAGTCTATTGAAAAAGAAAAAGAGATCTATCGGCAGCAGGCTCTTGCCCAGGGAAAGCCTGAAAAATTTGTCGACAAGATCATTACAGGTCGTCTGGAAAAATACTTCCAGGAAGAGGTGCTGCTTGAACAGGCCTTTATCAAGGACAGCAACACCAAAGTATCGGATGTGCTGCATGAGTTTACGAAGCAGTATGATATGCCGATAACGGTGAACAGTTTCATTAGATATCAGTTAGGAGCGTAAACACAAAAGCCTCGTTGTTCGAGGCTTTTTTTTTGTCCCGTAACCTATTTCAGGAGATGCAGTCATGTTACAGTATAAGCGTGTTCTTCTTAAATTAAGCGGTGAGTCACTGGCAGGCCGTGAAGGCTATGGTATTGATGCCGACATTATTGATCGTTATGCGGATGAAGTGAAGAAGGCGCTGTCACTTGGGGCTGAAGTGGCTCTTGTTATCGGCGGCGGCAACATATTTCGCGGTTTGTCATCCGCCGCGGCGGATATGGACAGGGTTCAGGCTGACCACATGGGTATGCTCGCAACAGTGATCAACTCTCTTGCTTTTCAGGATGCGCTTGAGAGAAAAGGCGTCTTCACCCGCCTGATGAGCGCTATCAAGATGGAACAGGTCGCAGAGCCCTTTATCCGCAGGCGTGCGATACGCCATCTTGAAAAAGGAAGAGTGGTTATTTTCGGCGCCGGTACCGGTAATCCGTACTTTACTACCGATACGGCCGCCTCCCTCCGGGCGGTGGAGATCGAAGCGGATCTCATTGTAAAAGCAACCCGTGTTGACGGTGTCTACAGCTCGGATCCCGAGAAAGATCCGGCAGCTGAAATGTACCGGACAATCTCCTATATCGACGTTCTCAAAAAGAACCTGAGGGTAATGGATCTGACTGCCATTACGCTGTGCAGAGAAAACCTGCTCCCTCTTGTGGTGATGAACATGAATCAGGATGGCAATATCGTCCGGCTGCTGCAAGGTGAACAGATAGGAACCCTTGTCAATCAGGGGGACGAGTAAGGAAGTGAGAAGTCAGAAGTCAGAAGCTAGAAGTGAGAAGCTAGAAGTCTGGTAGGGGCGAAAAATCTTTCGCCCTTTCTGGTTATCTTTGGGCTATCCAGCTATCCAACTATCCAACTATCCAGCTAT
>JAPHUN010000168.1 GCA_026193435.1 Chlorobium sp. | reverse complement strand
GTCGGTGCTCGAAATCCTCATGTACTCTGTGTACACTCCGGTTTCTGTGCTCCGTCCGCCTTGTCTTCAGCTCGCTCACGACAAGTAATAGAGGTGCCCTATGCTGTTTTTCTTTGCACGTTTCGAAAAGAAGCCATATTTCCGAGAAAAATCGATACCGGTGCGTCACGGAAAATCACGGGGTCAGCGACCCTCCTCATGGATTGAACCGCTTGACGTTTTCTGAAAATATCAGGCAAACTCCTCAGATTGTCGAACAAAGCGCGAAAAACACTCATCGCCCGTCTTCTCCTGTCCCTTCCGGTTGAAAGATAGAGGACTGCTGCAGCGCATTCGAGAAGCAGACGCAAAGGAAAAACGATGAAGAGCCCGGCTCTGCTCCTGTTTTTCAGAAGCATAACCATATTGTTACGATGGTTCAGATATATTTTTTCAGCGGAGCCTTCCGCAAGAGAGGCTCCGCCTTCATGATACACCACGGCAGAGGGTACCGAAACGATTCGCTGACCCTGAAGACGCATACGCCAGCAGAGATCTATCTCCTCCATATGCATGAAAAAATCCTCGTCAAAACCGCCAAGATTCGTAACACAATCCCTGCGTGCGAACAGGGCAACACCTGAAGCCCAGAAAATATCTCCCACCCGGTCATACTGACCGTTATCCTGTTCAGTGTGAGAGCCTGTCCGGCCATAGCAGTAGGGGTAGCCGAGCCTGTCGATGAGCCCTCCTGCACCTCCGGCATAATCAAAAACCTTTTTTCCGCTGCGCTGAGCGGGCAATGAAAGGATTTTCGGCTGAAGTGCGGAGATGGTCCCGTCCTTCTCTGCCGCGTTAACGAGACAGGAAAGCCAAGACTGATCGACAACGGTATCATCATTCAGAAACACCACATAGGTGGCGGTTGAAGAAAAAAGAGCACTGTTGCATCCTCCAGCATAGCCTCGATTTGACGTGAGCGAGACCACCCGGAGGGCCTTGAACTTTCTTTTCAGCCCTGAAATAGCCTCGTTTTCGCCGCTTGCGTTATCCACAATACAGATGCTCATTGCCGGATAGAAGGTCTCCGCAACGGAGTTGAGACAGCGTTCGAGCATATCGATCCCTCTGTAATGAGGAATAATTATCTCAACAGAGGGCATTGCAGCGTTCACGATCAACCGTCCTCTTAAGACTTCAGTGTCTTCCAGAATTCAGCCGCCATAAGGGCCGCTTCCTCAGGGGTTGAAGCGTTCCCGATGGCCTGGAGAAGCGCGGTTCCGACAACCGCACCATCGGCAAGGGACCACATCTTTTCCACACGTTCCCTGTTCTTTATTCCGAAACCGACCACGAACTTCTTTTTTGTATGCTCCCTGACTCTGCGCAGATAGCTTTCAATAGCTCTTTCGCTGTCTGCACCGGCAAGTTTCGCGGTGCCGGTAGTCGCATTGACCGCAAAACAGTAGGAAAAGTCCGTGGATAAACCGTCGATCATCTCTATACGTTCAGAAGGAGTCACGGGTGAAATGAAAAAGGTCACGGAAAGCCCGAATCCCCGGGCCCTGAAAAGAAAATCGTCGGCTTCCTCCGGCGGCAGATCGGGAATCAGCAAACCGTCCACTCCGGCTGCTGAAGCATCGCTGAGAAAACAATCCCCGCCATAGGCGATCAGAGGACTGCAATAACCCATGAGCAGAAGAGGAACGGTGATCTTTTCACAACCCTCTCCTGCCCTTGCTTTTCTCACCAGTTCAAGAATACCTGCAATATGTACACCGTTACGTATCGCCGTGTGTGCAGCATCCTGAATGACAGGACCGTCGCCAATAGGATCGGAATAGGGCATTCCAAGTTCAATGATATCAACCCCGCTCTTCTGCAAAGCCTCGAGAACAGGAAGCGTTGATCCTGGAAGAGGAAACTCCGGCATATAGTAGGCAATGAGGAATTTTCTCTCCTCCTGCATTAAACGGGAAATTCTGTTTTGCACCATAAGTCTGTCTGCAGAAATTTATCCGAAAAGAAGTTTTGGAATGACGAAAATATCAAGCAGCATGGAAACCATGGTCATCCCGTGCAGCAGCACACTGCCCCATATGTTTTTGCTTTTCAGAACGATATAGCCACCTGCTATACCAATGGGAAAGGCCATCATAGCCATCAGAGCACGTTCGAACATACCGACGGGAGCCACGGCAAAATGATTGAACGTATAGAAGATTGCTGTAAGAAATACCGTAAGGTGACCGTTGACACCCCTCTGGATCAGGGAGGAAAACATGATGCCCCTCCACAGAAACTCTTCGGCGAGGATCAGCAGAGGAAAGAGAAAAACAAGCGACCTCCCGACGAGCAGAATCTCCATTTCAGCCATGGGTGCTCCGCCGTTCCTGTAATACATCACGGTATTCATGATATCCATCAAAAACAGTACCGACCCTGCTATCGCGCCCCAAAAAAGCGATTTTTTCAGGTTTCCTCCTTTAAGGAACATCTTCTGCCATTCATCACGGGAAACGCCTCTGAAGAGAACAAGCCCGATAGAACCGAAGAGATAGAGAAAAAGCGCGGGCCATTCCATGAAAGGAGTAAAATGTCCGATGAGACCGGTAATCCAGATGAGCGCCATCAAACCGAAGGAGAGCTTTAACCGTTCTTCATCACCCGCAGTTACCGCCGGCAATGTTTTTACTGATTTCATGCTGTACATAATGATTGAATAGTGAAAAAAGGCGCTGCCGACGATGTGCAGCGGGCAACAGTTGTTTCAGGAAGCCGTTAAATATAGTCAGGGCGGACTTCATAATCAATCGGATCGTCCAGCCCCGCCAGCTGGAATGCCCGTAGTCTGCGGGCACAGCTGTCGCAAACGCCGCAGGCTTTTCCTTCGCTCTTGTAACAGGACCAACTGTGGAGAAACGGGACCTCGAGCTCAACGCCTTTTCTCACGATTTCCGATTTTTGAAGATCTATCAGCGGTGTGCATATTTCTATTGTTGTTTCCGGTTTTGTCCCGAGTTCGATAACCTTGTTGAAAGCATCGTAAAAGATCTTGCGGCAATCCGGATAACCTGAAGAATCCTCTTCCACCGCACCGATAAAAATTCTTTCGGCCCCAATCACCTCTGACCAGCTCACCGCCATGGAAAGAAAACTCGCATTTCTGAAAGGCACATAACTCGAGGGTATTGCAACGGTTTGCAGATCAGCCTGCTCTACAGGAATTGAGCTGTCTGTCAACGAGGATCCCCCGATATGTTCAAGATAGGCGGCGTCAACCTCCAGCTTACTCTCTATTGAATAGTGACTGCATATCCGTCTGAATGCGGTCAATTCTTTCTGCCAGGTACGCTGGCCGTAATTGACATGCATTGCGGCAATTTCATACCCAAGAGCTCTGGCCTGAGCTGCAACCACAAGACTGTCCATACCTCCGCTGATCAACACGACGGCTCTCATTGCTTCTCTCTAACTTCGGATTGATAAAACCTGAAATGAGCGTTTCTGCTGATGCGTAACGTCATCCTGATAGTGATATAGCGCAAAGTAGCGATTTTATCAAAAAAAAAGCTGCCCCGGTGTATGCCGGGACAGCGTAAAGTAACTACAGGAAGACAGATGGCTTACATCATGCCTCCCATGCCGCCCATACCGCCCATGCCGCCCGGAGGCATACCCGGCATATCGGATCCTTCTTCCTTTACGTCGGTAATAGCTGCTTCAGTGGTCAGGAGAATTCCTGCGACCGAAGCGGCGTTTTCAAGAGCTGTTCTTGTCACCTTTGTCGGATCAACAACTCCAGCTTCCGTCATCTTCTCATATTCCTCTGTTCTGGCATTGAAACCAAAGTCGCCTTCACCCTGCTTTACCCTTTCGACAACAACAGCGCCATCGGTTGTGCCGGTATTTGCAACGATCTGACGCAGAGGCTCTTCAAGAGCACGACGAACGATTTCCACACCGGTTTTCTGATCTTCGTTTTCCGGCTGCACATTGTCGAGTCCTTTTGCCGCGCGAATCAGGGCAACACCGCCGCCGGCGACAATGCCTTCCTGAACAGCTGCACGAGTGGCGTGCAGAGCATCTTCAACACGAGCTTTTTTCTCTTTCATCTCAACTTCAGTTGAAGCGCCGATGTTGATAACAGCAACTCCTCCTGAAAGCTTTGCAAGACGCTCCTGAAGCTTTTCAGTATCATAATCGGAAGTCGACGCATCGATCTGATTTTTGATTTCGTTGATGCGTGCCTTGATATCGTCAGCCTGTCCCTTACCTTCAACAATAGTTGTATTGTCTTTGTCTACCGTGACAGTAGCTGCCTGACCGAGGTAGGAGATCGTGGCGTTCTCGAGTTTGTAGCCTTTTTCCTCAGATATAACGGTTCCACCAGTAAGAATAGCGATATCCTCAAGCATGGCTTTACGACGGTCACCGAAGCCCGGTGCTTTAACGGCACAGACTTTAAGGGTTCCGCGAAGTTTGTTGACGACGAGAGTAGCAAGTGCTTCACCCTCGATGTCCTCCGAGATGATCATCAAAGGCCGTCCTGACTGGGCGGTTTTCTCGAGAATCGGGAGAAGATCTTTCATGTTGCTGATCTTCTTGTCATGGATGAGGATATAGGGATCTTCAAGCTCGGCATCCATCTTCTCGGAATTAGTCACAAAGTACGGAGAGAGGTAGCCGCGGTCGAACTGCATACCTTCCACAACTTTCAACTCGGTGTCCATACCCTTGGCTTCTTCAACGGTAATGACGCCGTCCTT
>JAPHUN010000254.1 GCA_026193435.1 Chlorobium sp. | reverse complement strand
TCATCTCCCCTTGTGCCGGTCAGCTTCCTGAGTCGGGTGATCCGTTCTGAAATGGCGGGTGTTGGAGACTGAAACCGCTCGGAAAGGCTGAGTTTGGAGGCGAGTTCACGCAAGTGGTTCTGCACCAGTCTGAGCGAATACTGCCGCATCTCCATCAACGTCTGTTGCGTTACCTCAGGGGTGACGAAAGGGTGACCGTCCCTGTCTCCTCCTACCCAACTCCCGAAACTGAGCCTGGGAAAGTTTTTCGGATCTTCGATCGATGCTCTGTCGAATCCTGCGTCAGTCCAGGCCTGGATGAGCCTTTTGTCAAGCATGGAAAGAACGGAAGGGAAGATGTTGTAGAGGTAATGGATGACGTTCTGCCGTTCTGCGTCAACGGTTGGTTTCTCAAAAAATATCTCTCCTGTTCGCCACAGTCGTTCGAGTACGACTGTGATCTCTGTTCGAATATCCTCGCGTTCTGCAGGAGTCCACATCTGGTTCTCAAGTTTCACGAGAAGCAGGTAGAGTTCACGGTGCTGTTCGAGTACCGTTCGTCGTTTTGCTTCTGTGGGATGCGCGGTCAGTACGGGTTCTACCGAGATGTGTGAAAGTTCTTCCGCGATGCGCGACTCTGAAATCCCGAGTTTTTTAAGGTGGCTGAACGCGTCTCCCCATAGTCCGGAAAGAGATGAAGGCCCTTTCGTCGCTTCAAGGGTTCTGCGGAACTGGGCCCCTGAGTTTTCTTCAGCCATGTTGAGAAGCTGGAATACTATGGTATAGGCCTGTACAGCTCTGCCTCTGTTTGGGATGAGACTTATCGGAACTGATGCTTCGTCCCAGGGAAGGTGCTCTGCAAGTTCTGTTTCTCCAAATTCCTGAAGTACTTCCCGAAAACAGTCCAGTAAAAACCGGAAATCGACTAAGGCTTTATCGTAATCGACGACACTTGTTGTAGAGGTGATCATGAGGGCGTCAGGTTGTTGAATATTTTATGTCTTCACGGGAAACATAACGATCCCTTATGTACACATAAAATAAATATCATAAAACCATCTCTATGTATTATCCTATTCCGCGATTCAATTGTTTCGTTGAGCGGTGTTCGAAATCCTCATGTACACGCCTGTTTCTGCGCTCCGTTCGTCTTGCATCCGGACCGCTCATAACAATAATATAGAGGTACGCATATCATCCTTTCAGGGACAGTGCTGTTTAAAGAGATAATGAGAAGAGAGGGAGGGTTAATTGGTTATTTTGTTTGTCGCTTATCGAATATTGATTATCTTAATTTTAAAATTATTCGTTAGCCGCTAACACCAAATTTTTAGCTGTCATGGATAACAAATCAAATGGTAAGCTTATTGCTCTGGCTATTTTTGGCGCTGTCGTTATGGGAGCGTTGTTTTTTGTTTCGTCGTTGTTGACGGGTTTTCAAACGCCCGCGGAGAACATCTCTCCGGTCCTGACACCGCTAAAATCGTTTATGGGCTGGTTTCTGCTCATCTTTTTCGCTTCCCTTATTATCTGGGGACTTGGAAAAATGTCGGCCAAAATCAGTGATAAATGGGTGATCAGTTTTCCTGTCAGCATTTTTGTTATCGTGACGGTTATGTTCATCAGTCTGGAAGTTGTCTGGGAGAAGGGTCGTACAACAACGACCGATGGCAAATATATCCGCACTGTCAGACAGCTGGATGCGTTCAACGAAGGTGAGGATTTTGAGAATATCGAGGATCAGCCTGTTGAAGAAGAAGCTGTAGTAGAGGAAGTTGCCGTAGCTGAAGAAGCAGTAGTAGGAGAAGAGCCGGCAGCTGTGGAAGGTGAAGAGACTGCCGCGGTTGCTGAAGAGGAATCAGCACCGGAGCAGGTAGCGCTTGCGGGCGAGGAACTTGCCGCTGCCGAGAAGCTTTTCCAGAGAAAATGTACCAAGTGTCATGCTATCAAAGCGGTTGAAGTCAAACTTAGCGAGTACAAGAAGAAGGGCGAGTCAGAGCAGATTGTTGTTACCATGAAAGCCGTGCCAAATTCCGGCATCTTGAAGAAGGATATTCCGGTTCTCAAGCAATACATTGAGCAGTTTTATTAGTAGTAGTCAAGCATGGATTAGTTGTCTGAGTACATATGAAAAAGGAAAAGCCCCGGAGCAGCACTTCGGGGCTTTTTTCATGGTGAAAAATACTACGTTCTCATTCGGCTTGACCGGCACTGTATGAAACTGTTACTGTTTCGGTAATTCCGCCTCTGGCTTTCCATTCTGTTGTAACGGTTAACGTTCTCGGTTTGAGCAGGTCAACCAGATGGTCAAGAATCGTGTTGGTGACGTTCTCGTAAAAAATGCCTGCATTTCTGAATTCGAGGTAGTAGTATTTCAGCGATTTCAGTTCTACGCAGACTTTGTCCGGAATGTAGCGGATGGTGATTGTTCCGAAATCAGGCAGTCCTGTTATAGGGCAGACCGAAGTGAATTCAGGATTGACAATTTCGATCGTGTAGTCCCTGTCAGGGAACTGGTTATCGAATACTTCAAGGAGTTCTTTTTGCATAGATATTGTGTTTTCGGTTTTTCGAACAGTTGCGGCATTGTCATCGCTTCATTCAGGCTGATTGTGCAGCAGATCTGTTCCGGTTAAAATAGAATTCTCTTCGTGATTTTCCGTACATTCAAAATCAGATGAAATGCATGGTAACCAATCAATTTTCTGACGATCATGATAGAGGATGGTCAAACGATCCCGTCAATGCTTGATGCTCTGAAAGAGGAATATGATATTGAGACAACGCCCTATAGTATTGGCGGGGTAGCATTCAGTTTTGTGAGCGTTCGGGACAGCTACGCTCTGCTTGACAGGATATCTCCTGAGGATTTTGTAAAAGACGAGCAGATGCCGTACTGGGCGGAAATATGGCCCGCCGCAGTGACGTTGTCGGAGTTTATTGTAAACGATCTTGATGTCAGGGACAAAAAAATTGTTGAGATCGGCGCGGGTCTAGGGATGACCAGTGTAACTGCGGCCAGGATGGGCGCGGATGTTTTGTCGACGGATTATTCCGAGGAGGCTCTGCGCTTCATCCGTCTGAACGCCTTGAAAAACAATGTTTCTCTCAATGCTCAACAGCTCGATTGGCGATCTGTTCGGTGTGAGGAACGCTTTGATATGCTTTTTGCCGCGGATGTGCTTTATGAGAGAGTGAACCTGTTGCCGATCG
>JAPHUN010000095.1 GCA_026193435.1 Chlorobium sp. | reverse complement strand
TGCATTGCACACTTCAGGACTTGAACGGCCGGATAAACTTTCTTTTTGCCGAACTGTTTCCAAAAAATGCCAGTATCTCTTCTACCTCAGGAGTCCGCTCACATTCCTGCTGCACCTTTTCAAGGGCATTGCCGAGCAGAAGGCCTGACTGGAAAATAATCCTGTACACACTGCGGATTCTGTCTATCTGCACAGAAGAGAACCCTTTGCGTTTGAGCCCGACCATATTGAGCCCCTCAAAACGGAAAGAGTCATGTCCTCCGGCCATAACATAGGGAGGAACATCGAGTGAAGCTCTTGATATACCGCCGACCATGGCATACTTTCCGATACGAACGAACTGGTGAATACCTGCCAGTCCCCCTACGACGGCATAATCTTCAACCTCGCAATGGCCTCCGAACTGAACTGAATTAGCGATAATGACATGATTTCCGATACTACAGTCGTGGCCTGCGTGAACATAAGCCATGATGAGATTATCAGAACCTACAACCGTTTTACCGCTTGCTTTGGTTCCCCTGTTCAGCGTTACATACTCACGTATAACGGTTCGATCACCTACATGCAGGTAGGTTTTCTCCCCGTCAAACTTCAGATCCTGAGGGACGGTTGAGAGGGCCGCACCGGCAAAAACCTTGCATTCACAGCCTAACCGCGCTCCGTCGGCAATCTGAACGTGAGGACCAACTTCGGTTCTGTCTCCAATATACACATCGTCCTCGATCACCGTAAAAGGACCAATAACAACATCCCGTCCGATTTCTGCTTTCGAGCTGACTACTGCTGTTGGATGTATCTGATTATTCATGAATAGTGTACGCTTTATTCTTTCAACAGATCAATAGTATTCTCATCAATCTCCCTGAAGAGCTGATCCAGTATCTTCTTCGATTCATCCTCCCTGCCGACCTCACGTAGAGAGAGCGCCAGAGCATAATACACCTGCGGAGCTTTCCGGATAGAGGTCGCATCGGCAAGCTGCTCCAGAAAAGTAACATACAGATCCGCTTTTTCCTTCTCTCCGAGTGAAACATAGAGAGAAACAATCGAGGAGGCAACACCTGGCTCAATACCATAGCGCCTGAGCGGGAGAACTTCCTGAGATCTGTCCAGCGCTTCAAGCGCAAGCGCTCCTCTGGAGGCTTTCCGAAGTGCTCCTGATTTGTCTCTCACCTGGAGTTCCTCTTCAGGTTGTTCGGCAAGAGCGGCAGCAAGAGTGACAAACAGCGGTTTATAGTTACCGCTGAGCCGTCTCGAAGTTTCTTCGATATACACCTCCGGATTATCGAGATTCCGGTAACGAAAAACAGAACAGAGGTTTGTCCACAGCGTTGAGATTTCAACCTGGTTGCTCTCCCCGGTGTTTTTCACAGGAACAACCTTGTATGTCAGGCCATCAAGCCGAAGGTAATCGTCGATCCCAAGCATGTTGTCACGACCGACCGTAAGGGCAAAATAGATCGGACGCCTGGTGAAATTGTTCATCAGTATTTCATACACGGCAACATCCTGTGGCCTGAGAAACCCCTGCCCTTTATAGGTGACACTCGGATTGACCTGCCAGCGTATAGTATCGACCAGAGCCTCGGGTAGATCCAGGCCTTTCTGTATGTACTCTTCAGCAAGTTCCACCTTTCTTGAGCCTGCGGGTAAATCAACTTCCAGCGGCTGGATGGCAACATAGCTGATCTCCCTGAGTTCCTTATCGCTCAGACTGAACGCTATTTTTTTCGCTCCGTTCGGAGAGGTATTTTTCAGCTGGTCGAGATACCAACCCGTATTGGCAAGGCTGAGGTTGACCACCCGGACATCGGTCCGGATACTTTCGACCTCCTGAAGGTACCAGAGCGGAAAGGTATCATTGTCCCCGTTGGTGAAGAGGATGGCATCCTTTTCGCAGCTTTGCAAGATATTCCACGCCCAGTCCCATGCCACATAGTTTCCCGAACGGTCGTGAGTATGATAGTTTGCCTGAAGCATCCTGCCGTTTACTGCAAGCAGCAATCCTCCCAGAGCGGTTACCGTCATAGCCCGCTGCAACGTTTCCCCGGAGAGTCTTTTACGTAACTGCATAAGAAGGCTTTCCGCGCCGATACCGATCCATAAAGCAAACGCAAAAAAACTTCCGGTATAACTGTAATCACGCTCCCTCGGCTGAGGCTCGGTCTGGTTGAGATAGATCACCAGTGCCGCCCCGGTAAGAATGAACAGGGCGGTAACAACCGACCCCATCTTCCATTCCCTGCGAAAAAGGGAAAATGCGCCGAAGAGCCCTATCAGAAAAGGCAACCCCCAGAGCTGTGACCAGTCCACGTCTGCCCCCTCGACTTCGCCGCTCCTGCCGATGAACTGCCACCCGAGATACCGTAGGTACATGTGACCCATCTGATAGCGAAAGAAGTATTCGGCATCACTTCCATACTGCTGATAGAAATACTGATGCAATGGTTCGGCGGACCAGCGCCTTGGCCACAGTGGAAAATCCCCATACTGCTCCCGGTTCAGATAGGAAAAAAAAGCATCTCCCGTTGACGGATTATTCTCATTGATTGACGGTGAGGCATTTGCACGCACATAGATGAGCGCATAGGAAGAATAACCGATTATCAGTAGAAGCAGCGACATGCTTATCGTATGCAACAATCTGAAGCGATGGGTATGTGTATAGTAGACAACATAGATGATCCCTCCGAAAAGAGCCGTCATGCCGCCCCATGACGCATACTGCATGAGCAGCGGCAATCCTTTGATGATACCGCTGTAGACAAGCAGAAAGGCTCCTGAGGCTGCAAGCATCATCAGCATGAACGAGGATAGGGTAACGTCATACCTTTTATAATAATAGACCATGCAGACAGCAAAAATAGCCAGCAGGCTCAGGAGATGAACACCAATCGAGAGACCGATCATGTACATCGCGGCCATCAGCCAGCGCTCGTTGCCCGCTTCATCCGGAGTCCCGTACCATCGAACGATAAACCAGACCACCAGAGCGGTAAAGAACAGCGAAGGCGCATACACTTCCGTCTCAACCGCGTTGAACCAGAAACTGTCTGAAAACGCAAGCGAAAGAGCTCCTACCGCAGCTCCTCCGTATGCTGCAATGTTTTCAGGAAGCCCCCATGAATCGGGCTCCGTTTTCCTGTACATAACAATCAGCCGGACGATGATCAGATAGGTGAGCATCACGGTTACCGAGGCTGACAACGTACTCAACAGATTTACCCTGGCACCGATATCGCCAAAAAAGGGAAGCATGGAAAAAAGCCTGCCTGTCAACAGAAAAAACGGGGCTCCGGGGGGGTGGGGAACGCCAAGCGTATAGGCTGTGGCTATAAACTCCCCGCAATCCCAGAAAGAAAGGGTGGGAGCCATGGTCATCAGATAGACGGCTTCAGCAAACAGAAACAGCATTGCGGCAATACCGCGGTTTATCATCTTGTGGGTCATAGAGCAGTAACAGTGACAAGTAACGAGTGACGATTCTCAAGAATAAGAAAAATCAAAAATGCCTGATCGCTGGTCAGTCGGACAGCCTGAAAATCCAATGTGCCGAGTGCTGAAGACGCAATAGATTGACTATACAGCTTACAAAGGCATGGTGCCCTGTGTCATGCCGGCATCCATAAAAGCGTTCAATACCGCGCATCTCCCTTATGGTTATTTCTTGACTCCGGACATTGCGCTCAGACCGGGCAGCAGTTCTTCGGCCACCTTGTCCGCGAACAGAAATCCCTTGCGTGAAACCTTTATGACGCCGTCGAGTATTTCAAGCAATCCCTGTTCCTTCAGGCGCTCAACAATTGCCAATACCTCACTGCTGTTTTTATGATAGTGCAGCAGATCATCGAGTTCGAGTCCGGAAGAAAGCCGAAGAGAAAGAAATATCTTCTCGTCGATCTGCTCCTCCGGGGAAAGCACTTCCCTGGAGGCCTGCGCTTTGCCCGGAGAAGCCATGTAGCGGATCAGGCTGCTCACGTTTGCACTACGCACCTCGTCCGTCCCGGAAACAAGAAAACTATGCGCTGAAGGACCGAATCCAAGATACGATTCCCTCAGCCAGCATCCCAGATTATAACGGGAAAAGAAACCGGGTTTGGAAAAATTTGAAACCTCATAATGCTCGAACCCCCGATCACCAAGCAGCGCACATGCAGCATCGTACATAGCCGCCTGCGCCGCTTCACCGGGAAGTGTCACCTGTCCCTTTTTCAGTCGACGGAAAAGAAGGGTGTTTTTTTCCGGAGTAAGCATGTAAACGGAAACATGCGGAACTCCGGATGAAGCTGCGCACTCGAGATCACGCTGCCACGCCCCGAGACTTTCGCCTTCAGCACCACAGATAAGATCCACACTGACATTGTCAAAGAGGTTCATGGCCTCACCGGTCACCCTGAGAGCGTCCGGTGCGGTATGACAGCGCCCCAACGCCAGAAGCTTTTCGGGCAGAAACGACTGCACACCGATACTGAGACGGTTGACGCCCAGAGAAGCAAGATCACGAAGTTTGTCAACGGTAAGATCTTCAGGGTTGGCCTCAATAGTAATCTCGGCATCATCGCTTAACGAAACATATCGAAAAAGCGTTTCCAGCCAACGCTCAAGATACGAGACAGAAACAAGAGAAGGCGTTCCTCCCCCGAAGTGAATGGAGTGAACGGTGCTTGACCGGAAAGCGACAAGACGTTCCGCAGTTTCCTCATACAGCGCAGAAAAAAAACGCTCCTGCAGATCCTCTTTGGTTACAAGAAAAAAATCACAGTAACCGCACCGTTTCCTGCAGAATGGAATATGAACATAGCAATGCAAACCCAAAAGCTGTTTTTACTGGTCACTTGTTATCTGGTCACTTGTCACTGCTTGATGACATACTCCGTGATCGCCTGGTAGAGATCATCCGCAATGAATTCAGGAACAATTCGGCGTTTTCGGCAAAGATCTTCTTCTCCGTGCCCGGTTCTGACAAGAACAGACCGGAGGCCTGCACGTCTGCCGCACTCGACATCAACCGTCTTGTCACCGATAAAAAAAGAGTGTGCTTTGTCAACATCTATACCCGAAGAACGGTAATCGGCAACTGCCCGGTCAACCATTCCGGTTTCAGGCTTTCTGCACAATGCAAAACGATCATATTCAGAATGCGGGTAATCAGGATGGGAAGGACAGTAGTATATCCGGTCATAAGATGTCTCACTGGCTGCAAGCAACTCATTCAGATAGTCATGAATATCTTCAACCTGCCCGGGAGTGACAACACCTCTGGCAATACCTGCCTGGTTGGTGATGATAACTATTTCAAAACCTGCCTTTCTGGCAATCGCGATTGCTTCACCCGCTCCATCGATCAGCTTGAACTGCTCTCTTTTCGTGACATACGTACCGATATCACGATTGATCGTTCCATCCCTGTCGAGAAAGAGTACCTTTACCTTTCTAACCATACAGTCACTTTCGCTCAAGCAGCTCGCTGTATAGCTGATTGTATTTCTTGGCTGACTTCTTCCATGTCAGCCTTCTTTCCATATTCTCCTTCACCAGCGTTTCCCAGCGTTCCTGATCACCATAGACCGCAAGAGCCTCACCGATCTTTTCAACAAGACTTGCCGGAGTGTAGTCGTGAAACACAAACCCTGAACCGTCGCTCCGGGCATCTATCTCGACTATGGTCTCACTGATTCCGCCGCCTGCGTTAACAACCGGAACAGCTCCGTAGCGCATCGCGAAAAACTGCTGCATACCGCACGATTCGGATTTTCCAGGAATAAGCAACATATCGACAGCAGCCATCAACTGATGAAAACCGGCATCGGTAAATTCAAAATCAAGCCCAAGCCTGCCCCCATACTCTTCTTTGGCAAGAGCGTGCAGCTTGCTCTGAACCTCTTTGCTTCCGGAGCCGCAAATAACCAGTTGCAGATCGAGTTCCATCAACCGGTCAATTGATTCGATGAGAAGATCGATCCCCTGGAACCGGTCAAAATGGATCATTGCGCCAATCAGAGGAGTTTCCTCGTCAAACGGCATGTTCAGTGATTCAAGCAGGAATTTCTTGTTTTCACGTTTCTCATCGAGACGCTCGACATCGAATTTTTTCTTTATAAGCTTATCCGATGAAGGGTTCCACTGTTTGCTGTCGAGACCATTGGTGATTCCCTGCGGATGCATTCCGCGAGAGTTCAATACCTTGTCAGCTCCGCAGGAAACAGCGGAGTCGCTGCTGATAAGCCCTGCATACTTCTCTGAAGTCGTTGAAACCGTATCGACATGCTTCATGCCGGTAAACAGCATGTTAACGTTGTCATCCTCGACATGCAGACCTTCAATCAGATCTTCCGGAAGCAGTTTCGTGAACGATTTCAACGGAAAAACGCCCTGACGATGCACGTTATGAACGGTCAGAAATGTCCTGATATCCTTGAAAAACGCGTTGTCGGCATACACGGTTTTCAATAACAATGGAACAAGACCCGCATACCAGTCATGAAAATGAATGATATCCGGCTTCCACCCAAGCCTCTGGAGTGTTTCGAGAATACCGAGATTAAAGAAAATAACTCTCTCAGCGCTACCTTTGTAATCACCCCCATGGGACATATCGATAAAAAGGCCGCTACGCTTGTTATGCTTCTCGTTGTAGAGAAAGTATGTTTGAATTTTGCTTGACGGAAGAGCCGTAACCTTCACATGAAGCAAATCTGTCTTGTCTTTCAGGGGAACTTCAATATCTGAAAGCCGCAAGACATCATGGAGTCGAAACTTGCGATCATTGATCACACCGTATTTAGGCATCATTATGCGTGCTTCACAGCCTTCATCTTCCATAGCCTGGGGAAAGGAAGCCATGAAATCAGCCAGACAGCTGACCCGTACAAATGGAGATATTTCACCTGACACATAAAGAACCTTGCAAGTGCTTCTTGACATCTATATCGTAAACAATCTGTTATTTTTCACAAAATATTTTCATAGAACTTGTTAGCTTTTTAATTTACGATTTTTTACGCTAAGTTACAATCCGGCTTGAACCGTCCGGGAGTATGTTCCATGAAACCGTTACCTCTCTGTATAGCGCTCTGTCTGCTCCTCGCTGCTTGCGCGCTTGACCGTCCGCCGACAGGAGGCCCGACGGACACCGAACCCCTTCAGGTTCTTTCCGTTGACCCGCCCCCTTCATCCGTCAATATTTCTCCTGAAACCGTTCATTTCAGCTTCAACCGGTATGTATCCGCGTCATCCCTGAGAAACGCTCTGGTTTTTTCTCCTGCAATCCCCGACTACAGCCTGAAAGCGGACGGCAAAGAAGCTGAAATCCGGTTCAACACCTCTCCTGGAGAAAATAAAACCTATACGATCACTCTCAACAAATCCCTGAGAAGCAGCAGGGGAAACGAGCTCAAGCAAAGCTACACCTATGCGTTTTCAACCGGTCCGGAAATAAACCGGGGAATCATTGCCGGTCAGGTATTTTCACATGATACCCGTCCTCAACCGGGAGCGACTGTTCTCGCCTACGCTGTATCAGAAAACGATACGCTCCCGAATGATATGTTGAACCACGTTGCGGATTACAGCATACAAACAGGGCGTGACGGAGCATTCACTCTCGACTATCTTGCTGAAGGCGACTATCGGCTGATCGCTCTGCTGGATAAAAACAACGATACGAGGCTCGACCCCGAAAACGAACCGTTCGGGGCAGGAAACCGGAAACTGGTTCGAACAGGCAGCGCTGACAACCTGTTCAGGCTTTCTCAGCCGGAAAGTCCTCCCAAACTGATCTACTGCACTTCACCTGCGGATAACCTTCTTGAAATCAGCTTTAACCGCCCGTTATCCGTTGACACGTTCACCCTCAACGCGTTGAGGGTTACCGATACAGTGCGAAACGTCATGCTCCCTGTACAAGGATTCTACAGCGTGAAAAATACCGGAGAATCCGTGACATTCCGTGTTGTCACCGGGCCTCTCGACAGGAAATCGGTATACCGGGTAACCTATTTGACCGACAACGAAGAAGCCTCTTCTTCAGCTTTGTGCAGTGGTAGCGACAAACCGACAAAGAACGCCCTGGCTGTAGAACAACTGCTGCCGAAAAACGGTGAAACCGCCGCGTTTCTTGTTCAATCCCGTCCTGATCGGAGAAGAACGATCGATATTGCGTTCAACCTGCCGGTTGCCATGCAGTCGCTCGAACAGTCGATGAAACTCTACGCCATGAAGGGCGGAAAACCGTCGCTTCATGCGTTCACGATCGAACCGGTAGATGACCGACGATACAGCGTGCAGGCCGATCCGGATTTCCGTAATGGCGCCTCCTATCGTCTCGATATCGAGCAGAAGAACATCACTCCGCTCACAGGTCAAAAGGCTGCGGATTCGCTTGTGACAACACTGTTTACGGTTGCCAATGCAGGAGATTTCGGCTCCATCTCCGGAACCGTGTCGGGAGGAATCGGAACTGTCGTAGTCGAGGCTCTTGAAACAGCAGGCAAACTTCCCCGCAAAACGGTTGTCAGGCGTGAGGACGGCAGACGCTCCTCCTTCACCATAGATGCGCTCGCTCCGGGCAAATACACGCTCCGGGCATTTATCCCTCGCTCCGAAATACAAAAGGGCAACAACATTTCCTGGAACCCCGGCAGCATCTCCCCTTTCAGACCGGCTGACCGGTTTACCGTAAATCCCGATACGGTGACCGTCCGAAAAGGCTGGGCCACGGAAAATATAACGCTTGTCTTCCCTCCCGTCTCCGAGTGATACCCACGCCGGTGTTTTCCGGTTTCTGTTTTAGCAGTACGATATGTATCTTCTGAAAAATCATAACGAAAAACTGCATCCACACATGACAGCTCCTGCAAAAATCGGCCCCAATTCCATCATTCAGACCGTAGCCGCTCTCGAAGCAAAATACGGCAAGGCAGAAGCTGACGCCCGCCTGACCGTTGCCGGCCAGGGCTATCTGATCGGCAATCTGCCCTCGGAAATGGTTGAGGAGGATAAATTTCACACCCTTGTCAAATCCCTTGACAAGGAACTTGACGCCGGTGTGCTCGCGGAACTGCTGAACGAATCGGGACAGCGCACCGCGGCCTATCTTCTGAAAGTGAGAATCCCCGGATTTTTCCAGAAACTGCTCAAACCGCTACCTCCCGGTCTGGCGTTCAGACTGCTCTTCTTCGCCATCAGCAAAAACGCCTGGACTTTCGCCGGAAGCGGAGACTTCAGCTACACCACCGGCAAAACACCCGTCATCACCGTCAAGGTCACCTGCCCCGCCCTGCCGGTCGTCGGCAACTTCTACCTCGGCACGTTCACCAAACTGCTCAAGGAACTGGTCAACCCGGATACAAAAATCGACGCATCGATCACCGGAGAAAGCGGAAACATCACCTGCCGCTACACCTGCCATATCTGACACCTACTCACACACCACAGTAGGGGCAGGCCCACGTGCCTGCCTGCTGCTTATTATAAGATAACAGCTCATCCTATAATAAGCGCGATTCTTATTTTAAACTCACCCTGGAGATCCTTGCTTGTAAGGCAATCACATTTCCCTTATTTTAAGATAAAGGAGCAAACTAAAATAACAGCGATCCTTATTTTAACGTTCTACAACAAGTATGAAGCGCACGCTACAGGGACAGTATATCATAACAACAACTTCAGGTGAGAGCGTAGAAGCTTTTGTGCCCGATCCATTACCTCCATCTCCACCTCTCGAGTGGACACCTGAATTGCGCAGTAAATTCGATCAGGCGCTACTCGCACTCGGTCGATTGGACAGCGTCTCGACACTTCTACCTGATACGTCGCTTTTTCTTTATATGTATGTCCGAAAGGAAGCCGTCCTTTCCTCAATGATAGAAGGAACGCAATCATCTTTGTCCGATCTCCTCATGTTCGAACTCGATCAGGAACCCGGAGTCCCGCTTGATGATGTACAGGAGGTCAGTAATTACATAGCTGCGCTGAATCATGGGTTGGAAAGACTGGCGAATGGTTTTCCCTTATCGTTACGTTTGCTGAAAGAGGTACATAAAATTCTTCTCGCCAAAGGACGAGGCAGTGAGAAGACACCGGGAGAATTTCGCAGAAGCCAGAACTGGATCGGTGGAACCCGACCGGGAAATGCCTCCTTTGTTCCTCCTCCACCCGAAATGGTCATGGAGTGCATGGGAAAACTCGAGCTGTTTTTGCATGACAAACCTGAACCGACTCCGGTACTCATCAAAGCCGCGTTGGCCCATGTACAATTCGAAACGATTCATCCTTTCCTGGACGGCAACGGACGGCTTGGACGACTTCTCATCACTATGCTTCTCTGTGAAAAGAAAGTCTTGCATGAGCCGATGCTCTATCTGAGTCTCTACTTCAAGACGCACCGTAAAACATATTACGAACTTCTTGATACTGTTAGATTCAAGGGGGATTGGGAAACCTGGCTGGACTTCTTTGCCGATGCGGTTATTGTAACCGCAACCCAGGCAGTGGAAACCGCGCAACAGCTTGTCGATCTTTCCAATCAGGATCGTGAAAAGATCACAGGCCTTGGCAGGGCAGCTGCTTCGATACTGGAAGTGCACCGGGCATTGATTGAACATCCCATTGCTACGTCAACTTCGCTCGTCAAAAAAACTGGGTTTACCCCTGCAACAATCAATAGGGCGCTGGAAAATCTTCAACACCTTGGAATAGTACTCGAACTGACCGCCCAAAAACGCAACCGGATCTACAGCTACAGCAGCTATCTCGATATCCTGAACAGGGGAACCGAGTTGCCGGAGAAGAAAGGACATCGGTAACGTCTTTTCCTCATATTCTCCCGGTCAT
>JAPHUN010000179.1 GCA_026193435.1 Chlorobium sp. | reverse complement strand
GGTGAGCAGTTCCCTGACAAGCTGGTTGAGGAGAATCACGGAAAGGAACAAGGGCAGGCAGAGTTTGATGACCCAGTTCCACCATGTCCCGAGCTGTATCTTCGATACCTTGTTGAGATGCTTTCTGATGATATCGATGTTGAAAAACCATCCAACCACGATGCATTCGAGCAGGCCAGCAACCACCAGCCCGTAGTTGTTGATGAAGTGATCGACAATATCGAGCCAGAACAATCCTCCGTTGGTGGTAAAAATGATCCCCCCGACAAATCCAAGAAAACAGAGCACCGTCGACAGCATTTTCCGGTTGATGCCGAACTTGTCTTCGGCTCCTGACACAAAGGCCTCGACAATGGATATCGAGGAGGATATTCCGGCAACCGTGAGGCTCAGGAAGAAGAGCATTCCGAAAAGCGGTCCCGCGTCGCCGATCAGGGATATAGCTTTAGGATAGGCGACAAAGGCCAGACCGATACTCTCCCTGACAACCTCGTCGAGAGGCTGGTTCTGGCTTACAGACATGAACCCGAGAACCGCGAATACACCGAAACCGGACAGAAGCGAAAACCCGCTGTTGGCCAGTGCGGTAATCAAAGCGCTGCCGGTCATGTTGGCGTTTTGCGGCATGTAGCTTGCATAGGCGATCATGATACCGAAACCAAGGCTCAGGGTAAAGAATATCTGGCCGTAGGCGCTGATCCAGACCATCGGATCGGCCAGCTTTGTGAAATCCGGCTGCAGATAGGCGGCAATACCGACCATAGCTCCTTCGAGCGTGACCGACCAGAACACGAGTATCAGCGTCAGGATCAGCAACAGAGGCATGAAGATCCTGTTGGCCAGCTCCACGCCCCGGCTTACGCCCCTGACGCTGATTCCCCAGGTTATCAGCCAGACGACAAGCAGTCCGGCAAGTATGGGCGTCTGGATGCTGCCGATTTCAGCAGGAGAGGAACTGAGATTCAGAAAGGACTGGAAAAAGAAGGCTTCGGGATCGTCCCCCCAGGAAAGGTTGATGGAGTAGAAGATGAAGTCGATGCACCAGGCAATGACAACAGCATAGTAGAGCACGATACCGAACATGGTAAACATGAGAGGCCACCATCCAAGCCACTCCCATCTCCTTCCGATTTTCCTGAACGCGAGGGGAGCACTGCCGATCCGTTCATGCCCGATACCGAACTCGAGAATGAGCAGGGGTATGCCTGCAGTCAAGAGTGCGACGAGGTAGGGAATAAGGAAAGCTCCTCCTCCGTTCTCATAGGTCAGGTAGGAAAACCTCCAGATATTGCCCAGACCGACGGCTGAGCCTATTGCCGCGAGAATAAAGCCGCTCCTTGATTTCCAGGTGCTTCTGCCGGCACGTTCTGATGACATATTTTCCTGATTTAATGATGGTTAATCATCGAAAAATAACAAAACGATCAGGATAAACCTGCCGATCCTATCAGGCAGGTCATCAGAAAAAGACATCTCGCGGTGCGGCACATATCAGCCGTGCCTGCTGGATTGTGTTTATGCGAACACCTGTACCAGGAGATTTTTGAAGGTCATGACATGCCGCATGTACTCTCGTCTTATAGAATCTTATTTTTTCAAACCTTCTTGAAATGACGGCTATTGCGCATCCCGGAGGATCCTGACGCATGATGCAGAACGACTCCTCATCCTCTGCCTGTCCATAAAAGGGGCACCCCGGGCAGACCTCGTGTTTGTCTATATACCAGCGGCCCGCAACCTGTTTTTCGATATCAAAAAGCATCGTTTCTAACTTTTATTCCTGTCAGCGGGCTATCGAACACAAACTCTGCCCGATCTCGACCGTATCCGGGATCTCGTCCTCTATCTCTTCCTTCGTCCCGATAGTATAGTCCCGGACCGGCCATCCGAGCGCGGCCCTCTTCTGATCGAGCATCCGGAGAATGTCTTCCGCAGTCCGGTAGGGGTCGGGGTCCCAGTTCATTCCGGCTCCAACCATCGTGCGCATACGGTTGCCGACATAGTCCATAAAACGGTCTGAGGCGATGGTGTTGTCCTGCACGCAGGAGTATGTCTCGATACCCTGCAATATGAACGAGTACCGAGCACCCATGGTTTTTTCCGCCGCGGGGTCGGCGGCAACCATGGCAAGCGGCATGGCGGGATTGGGAACACCCGCCGCGTTGGCCGTAAAGGCCATAATCTGCCCGGCACGGGTACTGTCGGTGCATGCGCCCACATGCAGTACCGGCGGAATAGCTTTCGCCTCGACAATTTCGCGCAGCCCTTCTCCGCAGAGCGATGAAGCGTCGGGGTGTGCCAGACCGGCAAAGAGCAGTCCCATTCCGGAACATCCGTGGCAGGTAACCAGCACATCGTTCCTGATAAGCTGCTTGGCAATAATAATCTGGTTGCGTTCGAACACCGCCCCGCGAATGTTGCCGCATGAACCGAAGTTGACGATCCCGCGGATCTTCCCTGATTTCACCAGTTCGGCAAGCCCGTGGATCTTCCTGTCCGGAGCAGAGCCGTTGAAAAGCTTCATCACCTCTTCAACACCGAATCCCATCTCAACTTTTGCCCTCACTTTTGGGACATAGACTCTTTCAGGGTTGCGATTTTTATAGTTGTCGATTGCAATGTCAAGGATCTCCTCGGCCAGGTCGTAGAGTTTATCGAGGTTCTTCATGTAATAGTCGAGTTCAATGACGATTGCCCCCTCTTTTCTGCCGGATGGAGAGGTTGTGATCACTTTTGTATGGAACTGCTTTGCGACCGGCATCATGCCCGGAAGCACGTCCTGCTGATCGACAACAATCGCTTCGAACGCCCCGGTCGCCACAGCCATCTCTGCCGAAGAAGCCATGGCAACGAGAGGAATGCCGAGATCACGCTCAATAAATTCGCCGCCTGTACAGCACATGCCATAGAGCTTGATATCCTTTGCCCTCGCCTTTTTGACCTTTTCCAGGATACGCGGCGTGCCGACAATATCGCAGATAGCGAAAGCGATCATAGGGGCGTGTCCGTTGAGGCCGATATTGATACACCCTTCACTGACGATGCTGCCGAGATTCACATTGAGTTTAGAGCGTTTCGGAATACCGTAGACAATATCGGTTGCCAGCGATGTGGAGATCACCGTCGTGATGGCATAGGCAAGAACCGTCCGGAGAAACGCCTGCATATGGCTTTCGAAGTCGGAGTCCGTGCCGTGGCTCGTCAGATTGTTTGTTTCAAAACACTCGTGGTAGGCGCTGATGGGGATAATATCGAGCTTCTCCCAGACATCCACCCGCTCTTTCGGAGCAAGGGCTTTAAGCGTTTTATGTTCTTTGGGAAGGGCACGCTGCAGGTCGTCGATAAAAATATCAGCGATTTCCCCACAGATTTTTTCTATGGTCTTTCCGTCTGTTTCAATTCCGAGAAGCCTGGCTACCGCATAGCCTTTTTCCCTGGATTTCAGAGGTATGGGCGCGGTACCTTCTGCGGCCGCCTTGAGTGAAATAAAAACCTCACGGGCATGAGCTCCATGCGCTGACAGCCCGGCTGCAAGACGTCGTAACGCATTTCCAGCCACAACAAGGTCTACGTCCTTACCGCAGACGGTAAGAGGTGTTTTTTCCGTGACCCTGCAGGGACCATAGGAACAAAAAGCACAACATGCTCCCGTGAGGCCGTAACCGCACTGCGGATGCTGCTGGGCAAACCGGTCAAAGGTGTTGCAGATATCATGTTTGCCCATAAAATCAACCATCTCGGCAACCGCCTTGTTGGCGGTATGCCTGACCATCTCTTCCTTGCTGTAGTTGAGACGATGTACCATCCGTATCCTGTCTTTCAGAGGCATCCCCGGCTTGTATTCGGGGGCATTGCGTGAACCGGTCAGCTCATCTTCATACCTGTATTTCTTTCTCTCCGACATACCGCTCTCCGTTTAATCCTTTATTACATGCACTGGTACCTGTGGCATCCCGGAAGCGGCGCCACGCAATGACCCTGCCGCCACACACCTAATTCCTGAACCTATCCAGATAAAAAATGACATTGCTGATTTCCTGTTCAGAAAGGCTCTCACCCCATGACGGCATGTATTTTCCTGATCCGGTTGTATCTCCCGGAATACCCTTTTCAACAATAGTGAACAGTTTTGCAGGGCTGTACTGATTGAGAACGTCGTTCGTGAGCGGCCTGATCTTCAGGTTCAGCATCCTGGCCACCCGTCCGTCTCCCTCACCTTTTTCTCCATGACACATGACACAGGAGTTGACGTAGATCTCCTCACCGCTGTAATCAAGCCCTTCATCCTTTACAAGCAGCTCATGACGATTGAGAACCCGGATATAGTCAACCGTACTCTGTATCTCATCAGCGGTAAGCTGAAAGCCGAAGGGTTTCATGTGCATCGATTTGCCATGAGCTATCCCCCCTTTGCTGATAAAGTCATAGAGTTCACTGTCTGTTTTGGGCTTGAAATAGGTGCTGTCGGTAAAATCAGCAGGTCTGGCGGAAAGCATCGACGCATACGGCCCATTGCCGTCGCCTTTCTGACCATGACAGACAAAACAGTACCCGAGATACAGTTTCAGACCTTGTAACGGGTCAGACTGGTGGACAGGTTCCGCAACCATGAGGTTCTTCTCCCCGTCAGCTTGCCCTGAAGCAGGTGTCTCCTCCTGACATGCCTGAACTACCGGAAGGAAAAACAGCAGCACCAGAAGCCTGATCAGGAAATATGCGGCTGGACGTCTCTCAGAATCGCGCATGTCGGCATTCCTCTTTCCGTCTCCAGTGTCAGCAAATCGTTCAGAACAACGTGTACAGATGGCCATAGTGCCGTGATTTACATTAGGGCAATTCTCTGTACCTAACCAGAGATGCCGATTAAGGGATACGCTACATCAGATAATGAGATCAAGCTCTTCTTCTTTGAGCGATGAGTACAGTTTGATAATCTCATCGCGCATATCGTTGAACGCCTTGTCAGTCCGGCTCACACACTCGTGACGTGGTCTGGGAAGCTGGTTGACAAGCATCTTCTTCACCCTGCCCGGGTTGATGTCCATGACGCATATCCTGTCTGAGAGAAATATCGCCTCGTCCACATCGTGGGTCACAAACAGAATGGTTGTTCCGGTTCTTTCCCAGACTTTGAGGATCTGGATCTGCATTTCCTCCTTTGTCAATGCGTCAAGCGCCTCGAACGGCTCATCCATGAGCAGTATTTTCGGATCATTGGCCAGCGCTCGGGCTATCGCCACCCGTTGCCTCATCCCCACGGATATCTCATGAACCTTCTGCTCTTCAGATCCGCTCAACCCCACAGTCGCAAGCTGCTCAAGAGCGATTCGACGCCTCTCTTTTTTGTCAATGCCCCTCAGTTCAAGCCCTATTTCCACATTTTCAACCACGCTTCTCCATGGCAGAAGCGCGTACTCCTGAAAAACCATTCCCTTGTGTGGGCCCGGGCCATGCTCCTCTTTTCCGTCAAGGATAACCGAACCTGTTGTCTGCTCTATCAGTCCAGCGACAATCTGAAGTGTTACGGACTTTCCGCATCCCGTCGGGCCGAGAATACAGACAAACTCTCCCTCGCAAATACTGAAATTGACATCCTGGAGCACGAGAACATCACTACCGTCTTTCCTGAACGTCTTTGAAACTTCGCGCATCTCCAAAAGCGTTTTATTTTCCGTTCCGTCTCTTTCCATTTCCATTTTCCGGTTTTTGCCTTCAATTGAGGGCACCTCTAAAAACGTAGTGCGCATCCAGATTGCTGCATGAGTCGGTGCTCGAAATCCTCATGTACTCTCAGTACACTACGGTTTCCCGGCTCCGTTCTCCTTGCTCTTTGTTTGCTCATGACACGTTTCAGAACTGCCCTTGAGAATATCGCAGGGGGCTCCGCTCAAATCGTACACGCCTCAAGGCCGGCGCCAATCTTTACCTCGTTCATCACCTCTTCACGCAGTGCGACAAACCGGTGATGAAAATCGGGAGCAAGGGCTTCCTTGCCGAATCTGGGACGCGGAAGAGGATTGTCAATAATCCTTGAAATCTGCCCTCTTTTGTTCATCACCGCGATACGGTCGCTGAGCTTCACCGCCTCATCAAGCTCGGAGGTCACGAATATGATGGTGTTATGCTCATGCTCCCATATCCTCACGATCTCATTGTGCAGCGTCAGCTTGGTTTTGGAATCAAGTGCGTTGAACGGCCCGTCCATCAGCAGTATCTTCGGTTTTGTAACCAGAATCATCGCAAGGGATGCCCGTCTTTTCATCCCGCCGGAGAGCTCCACAGGATACTTGCCCGCAGCGTATGTCAGCCCGACCATATCGATATAGTTCATGGCAAGCGCTTTTTTTTCTTTCTCGCCTGAAACGCCTTTCAGCTCGAGACCGAGCTCAACGTTCTTCAGGACAGTCCGCCAGGGCAGCAGCGCGTACTCCTGAAAGATCATACCCCGGTCAGCTCCCGGCCCCTTTATCAGTTCACCCTCCAGCCTTATCTCACCGGATGTAGGTGGCTCGAACCCGGCGATCATTTTCAGGAGTGTGGATTTTCCGCTCCCTGTCGGTCCGACAATAACCAGAAATTCGTTTTCCGCTATCTCAAGATCGCAACCGCTTACCGCCTCGAGATCCTTACCGTTCTTCTGATATTTTTTCGTCACCCCTGAGAGGGAAATAAGCGTTTTTCTTCTGCCGCTCCCGGCCTTATCGTTAGTACCTTCTGCCATAGTGATGTTCCGGGTTTTCAGATTTTCCATGCGAATTTACTGATAAGCCATCGGTTGGCGGAATCAAGCAGATAGCCAATCGCTCCTATGATGAATATGGTCGCCATCAGCTGATCATAGCGAAACCTGTCCCTCGTATCGAGGATGAAGTATCCCAGACCGTCCGGGACACCAAGCATCTCCGCAGGAACAAGGATGATCCAGCTCACACCGACCGCAAGTCGCAGTCCTGTAAGCATATCCGGAATAGCTGCAGGAATGATGATTTTCGATAGAATACCCATATCCTTCGCGCCCATGGTTTTGGCCATATTAAGCCAGAGGGGACTGACCCTTCCGGCACCATGAACGGTATTGAGAATAAGCGGCCAGATCGCGACAAGCCAGAGCAAAAAGGTTACCGATACATCTCCGACACCGAAAATAATGATGGCAATAGGCATCCAGGCAAGCGGAGAGATCATACGCATGAACTGAAAGGGCACATAGGTGATCTGTTCCAGCTGCCTGAAATAGCCGACAAGCACCCCTGTCGGAAGCGCGAAAACTATTGCAAGGCTCAGACTGACCAGTACCCTGCGCAGACTTGGTATTGCATGGTGCAGGATATCGCCGTTCCTGGCCATTTCCAGTAAAGCCAAAGCCGCTGACAGAGGGGAAAATGCTTCACTGAAATCGCCGAAGCCCTTCAGCGTGCATGCGATCTGCCAGGCAGCGAGAAAGAGAAGAATACCAAGGAGATAGAACGCCCGACCCTTTATAAAATCCACAATCATGCCGGAGCCGGACTGTATATTGTCTTCTTTACTGCCCATTTTCATACAATTATTGATTCACTGTGAACGGCAGGCAATACAGTTCGAGCTGTCATACGCCTTTACAGAAAGGCGCAGAATACCCTGACAGCCCTATTGCCGCTGTTAATTTTGCCCTCCTTATCGCCGGACAGAGTAGTGAACTGTCCGGAAGAGGCTTTTATATCGCTATGATTTCTTCCCTTTCAAACGGGCTTGTCTGATCGACGCCGGCAAAGAGCTCAAGACCGCCAAGATCCGCGACTGCGGCTTTTACTCCGTCGGTGTACATCAGTTCCTTCTGAACAACGGCCGGGTCAAGAGCCTGGAGAAAGCTGAGATCACCCTCCATTTTGGTCTGTTTCAACATCTCGATCATGTGTCGTGTCGCTGATTCAAACTGGTATGGATTATAGGAAAGTCTTTGTGCCTCCCATTCAGGGTGCTGGATCGCTCCTGTCCCGCCGTTCGCGCCGTATGTTTCAAGATCGTACTTCATCATCGCACGCTTGACGACCTTCTCGGGAAGAGGCAGATACTGGGCACCGTCCTTGGAAAGTATATGAGCGGCTTCCTCTGCATTATTGAGCGCCCAGAGCTCAGCCTTGACGAGCGCCTTGACAACATTGTGCGACCACTCCCTGTCTGCAACATCCTTTTCATTCATGACAGCGACACAGCAGGGATGGTTTTTCCAGACATCACCGGTAAATCTTACGATTTTTCCACCCGCCAGGATCTCGCCTGCTGCATTGAAGGGCTCGGCTACGATATAGCCGTCAATCGCTTTTGATGCCATCGCTGTCGGCATGTCAGGCGGAGCCATAACAAACAGGTTCACCTGATTATCTGAAAGCGGGGCGTTTTTGTCCTGAATGACCGGCTCGATACCATACTCACGGGCGATCATCTGAATTATCACATTGTGCATCGAATACCAGTAGGGAATTGCGATCTGCTTGCCGCCAAGATCTGCGTATGAATCAATACCGCTATCCTTGCCGACAGTAATGGCTGACCCGTTAATATGATCCCACGCAACAACCTTAACGGGAAATCCCATGCTGTAGCGCATGTATACCGGAATAGGCGCCAGCAGATGCGTAAGATTGAACCTTCCCGCCATGAAAGCCTCGGCCATCGGAGCCCACCCCCTGATCAGCACAGGTCTGTCGGATTCGATACCCATCTCCTTATAGAATCCCATTTCATGAGCGAGAATAATCGGGGTCGCGTCGGTTATCGGCAGATAACAGCTGGAAACCTTTTTGCCGGTCCCTCCTGTCTTTCCCGCTGAAGCCCCGCCCTCATCCTTGGTACACCCCTGAAGCAGAGGATATCCTGCCATTAATGCACCAAGACCAACCGTAGAGTTCTGAATAAAGCGCCTCCGCGAGATTGATTCATTTTCCTCTTTCATAACCTGCCTCCATTTTAATTTCATTTTCAGAATAGTCCCTATTAAGGAACACCGCAGCTCTTCTGAGAGCTATCAGGATATTTTCTATCATCAGGTCATTTTCCCTTCCGGGAACAGGAGTTAACTATCGTTAACATCAAGAACAAAAAAAAGCGACCATCAGCCGTAAACCTGTACGGCAACATACTCGAGTCAACGGGGAAGTCCTGTCGTGAAGAAACCGCTGAACGACAGGACGAAACAATTCTGTGGCAATACATTAAATTAACGATCGTTACTATTCTTTCCAAAAAAAACCGCACATTAACCGCTGACCTGCGCTTTATCCAGCTTTTCTATAAGCTCCCGCACGGTCTCAAGCATCGCAGGGCACGCTTCATAGGGAGAACTTCCGGAAAGATCCGCTTCGACCGCAAGAAAATCAAAAGGAATGACCGCCCATATACTCTCAGGGCCCAGTCTTTCAGATATCCTGCGAATCTGACCCTCACTATGCACCTTGTTGACAATGAAGCCTACCTTCTGAATATGCAGCTGTTTTGCCAGAGAGGTGATTTTTTCTGCTGTTTTCATCGCTCTGAGACCAGGCTCGACAACCACAAGAAGGATGCTTACAGATTCTGCCGTACCACGGGTAAGATGCTCAAATCCAGCCTCCATATCAAGAATCACCCAATCTTCACTTTCGACCATAAGATGACGCAGAAAAGACCGGAGCAAAGCATTTTCAGGACAATAACAACCGCCTAATGCCTCTTTGAGTTCTCCGGTGACCATCAAACGCATGCCGTTGATCTCAACAGAAAACTTTTCGACAAGATCGTCTACCCTGGGATTAAGGACAAAGTAGCCGCCCATACTACCGGGCTTAGCTCCAGTCCGCTCTTCCACAAGAGCTTTTTTTTCAATCAACGGCTCGATTCTCCCGAGTCTCCCTGCGTCATAGCCGACAGCTTCAGCAAGATTCCCATTTGGATCCGCATCGATAGCAAGGACTCTCTTCCCCTGTTCAGAGAGCTCCCTTGCCATCAAGGCGCTGAGGGTTGTTTTACCAACCCCGCCCTTTCCACTAATTGCAATTTTCATAAACGAACTCTTTTAGGAACAACAAACCTGAGGGAAATAATTCTGACCTGAACCGTGGGTTTCAAGACCTGCTCAAATCAGGTCAGATAAAAAGCTGAATATCTGCGTCGGCAGCATATTCCAGAAACATTGCCGCTCCGCCGAAATCGACACCATCGATAAAGTCGTCCTTCGTAAAACCGAACACATCCATGGTCATCTGGCAGGCGATAAACTTCACGCCGCAATCAATACAGAGTTCGCGCAGCTCTTCGATGGTAGCAACCCCCTTGTTTTTGAATGTCTCCTTCATCAGACCCGTTGCAAGTGAATCAAAGCCTGGAATGTTTCCTGAAAGAAAATTCGGTATCGGCCAATTGATCCCCTGGAAATCCTTGCTGCCGAATGGCATTTTCATTGGCATGGCAGGATTGCCGTGCGGGGAGACTTTGGCGTCAATCTTTTTGTTCAACAGAGGCAAACCGTAAAAGGTGAAGAATATCACTACCTCCATATCCATTGCTGCGGCTGCGGAACCGAGAATAAACGGAGGATATGCCCAGTCAAGTGTCCCTTGTGAGGCGATCAGTGCAACTTTTTTCTGTGGTTCACTCATAATAATGTGTAGTAAGATTTGGTTACAATTATATGATCATATAGTAATAATATACTATAAAACGTAAGCAGGGCAAACAGAAACCCTGTTAACGTAAAAAATTCTCTCTGACAATGCAGCGTCCCGAAGTCTTCCCCATATCCTGCCCTCACATCATCATGCGGTTTATCCCTGTGTCTGTTGTGAGTATGCTCTCTATTTATTTACTTGTAATCTATGACCGTATATGCTACCGTCATGTTGATACATAATATAAAACACTACACATATACCTATGAACACACAGCACGTTTATAAAAAGATCGAGCTTGTCGGTTCTTCGTCCAAAAGCATTGAAGACGCTGTCAATAATGCGGTAGAACGGGCAGCCGAAACAATCCGTAACATTCGCTGGGTTGAAGTCGTTGAAACACGGTGCCATGTTGAGGAAAACAGAATCGCTTACTGGCAGGTGACGGTCAGAATCGGATTTACACTCGATGCAGCGTAACGCTCTGTAACCAGCTTCCCCGGACAAGAGTAAAAAAATACAAATCTGCCGCCGGGGAAATGGTGAACACTATCGATCTTTACTGTATACCTCGATAAACCTGGCGATACTCCTGTCCCAGGATTTTTCCGCATCATCAGGGAATAAACAGGCAGGAAGCTGACCCTTAGCCTTATGGTAGGCGATGCATTCACAGCATATCCCTTTTCGCGGACAGGGCTCATAGGTGCAGTTGCACCGTGTAAGATTCTCCTCTTTTTTGCAGTCCATACGTTACTTTCGTCATCAGAAAATGAAACAAGGTATACCCGGTATCTCTAAAGGGTACCTCTATTTATTGTCATGAGCGATTCAAGTGCGAGGCGAACGGAGCGCAGAAACCGGAGTGTACACAGCGTACATGAGGATTTCGAGCACTGCTCAACGACGCAATTGCATCGCGGAATAAATAAATAGAGGTACCCTAAAGAAATTATCTCTCCGTTCAGACACCCGCAACAATATTTTTTTTTTTACATCAGGCTACCATTATAAATTACCGCCTCGCAAACCGTTCTGACAATCTACAGCGAAAAAACGACTGCGCGGGACCGGAAATGAACCCTCTTTCCGCGCACAGGTCAATAAAAAAAGCCGCGGCAGGGAAATCCCGTCGCGGCTTGCGATCATCTAACAATCAAGGCGCTGAGGTTCAGTGATTCTCTCCCGTATAGCGCTCCTGGGCAAGCCCCCAATGTTCAGGAGAGAGCCAGAAGGTAGAGAGAAGCAGCTCCCGTATATGCGAGAACTCCTTGGGTAGCTTATCATATATTTTCTCAAAAAGCGCCTCGTGAGACAACAGCTCTTTCTTCCAGTCTTCACGGTCAACCGCCATAAGCTTTGAAAAATCATCAAGAGTGAACTCGTCGAGCCCATCCCACTCCATGGACTCATATTTAGGCATCCAGCCCAGAGGACTTTCCACTGCGCTCGCACGCCCATGCACCCGATCGACGATCCACTTCAACACTCGCATGTTCTCACCGAAACCGGGCCAGAGAAACTTGCCGTTTTCATCCTTGCGGAACCAGTTAACACCGAAAATTCTCGGGGGTTCCTGAAGGAGACGGCCGACATGAAGCCAATGGGTGAAATAGTCGCCCATATGGTAGCCGCAGAAGGGAAGCATGGCAAAGGGATCTCGACGCACCTCACCGATTTTTCCGGCTGCTGCCGCCGTCTTTTCAGAGCCCATGGTAGCTGCAAGATAGACTCCGAAATACCAGTTTGGCGACTGGTAGACAAGGGGCACAAGATTACTGCGCCTACCGCCGAAAATAAAGGCGTCGATCGGCACACCCGCCGGATTCTCCCATTCGGGATCGATACTCGGACACTGAGAAGCAGGCGAGGTAAAACGGGCGTTCGGATGGGCTGCCGGCCTCCCTGCATCAGGAGTCCATGCATTACCCTGCCAGTCAATGAGCGACTCAGGAGGGGTATCGGTCATACCTTCCCACCAGACATCGCCTTCAGGCGTCAATGCGACATTGGTATAAATACAGTTTGCGCTCAGGGTCGCCATGGCGTTCGGATTGGTTTTTACCGATGTGCCGGGCGCCACTCCGAAAAATCCGTATTCAGGGTTGATGGCGTGGAGCCTGCCGTCTTCAGCGGGCTTAATCCAGGCTATATCATCACCGATCGTAGTAACCTTCCATCCCTCAAAAGAGTCCGGAGGAATAAGCATGGCAAAATTGGTTTTACCGCATGCACTCGGGAAGGCGGCTGCCACATAGGTTTTTTCTCCATCGGGAGATTCAACACAAAGAATGAGCATATGTTCTGCCAGCCATCCCTCGTCACGAGCCATGGAAGAGGCGATTCGAAGAGCGAAACACTTTTTGCCAAGCAGCGCGTTACCTCCGTATCCGCTGCCGAAAGACATTATTGAGCGCTCTTCAGGAAAATGGACAATATACTTCTGATCGTTACAAGGCCATGGGACATCCTGCGCACCCTCTTCAAGCGGCGCGCCGACCGAATGCAGACAGTGCACGAAATCCCGGCCATCTGCGAGAATATCCATAACCTTTCTACCCATTCTGGTCATGATACGCATATTCACCACGACGTATGGTGAATCGGTTATCTCTACACCAATGTGCGCTATATGCGATCCAAGCGGACCCATGCTGAACGGAATGACATACATCGTGCGCCCTTTCATACACCCTGAATAGAGTTCTTTCAGGGTCGCTTTCATCTCTTTTGGCGGCACCCAGTTGTTGGTCGGACCGGCATCCTGCCTGCGAAGGCTGCAAATATAGGTACTGTCCTCAACCCTGGCTACGTCACTGGGATCAGACCTGCACAGGAAACTGTTCGGACGCTTCTCATCCGATAGTCTCGTAAAGGTGCCGCTATCAACCATTTCCTGACACAAAGTGTCATATTCTTCCTGTGTACCGTCACACCAGATGATGGAATCCGGCTGACAGAGTTCCGCGGTTTCACGTACCCACTCAATTAATTTTGTGTTTTTTACATAATCGGGGGGATCGATGCGCAGTGAGCTCATGTTCGTCTGTTTTACAGAAGGTTAAAAAAGAATACTCGAAATCACACGTGCAAGTCATCATGCGGAAACATCAAGCAAAACTTACTTACCCGCGCCAATGGCTTCACGAATCAATCCGTCAAAAGCCATTTTGTTTTGAGCGCCTACAAGCACAGAAGATATCGAACCATCGGCGCTGATAACAAAAGATGTCGGGATGGAACGTAAACCGCCCTGAACATGATCGCTATAGGCATCGATCATCTGCTGATCGGCGACCAGAACAGGAAAGTTGATGCCGAAATCATCGACAAATTGCCTTGCCTTCGTCAGATCCTCGTCTACTGTCACCCCGATAAAGGTAAATCCTTTCTGTTCATACTCATTCTGAAGCTCAATCATATCAGGGACTTCCGCACGGCAGGGAGGACACCAGGACGCAAAAAAGTTAAGTATGTAGACCTTTCCTGAGAGTTCCTGCGAAGAGAAATCCGCCCCCTCCAGAGTTTTTCCGGCAAATTCCGGAGCCATGACGACCTGTGTCGCCTCAACGGTTGCCGCCTGGGGCTTTGCCGTTTCAGCCGGCTCTGTCTTGCAGGCAATTATGACCAGAGAGATACTCAGAACAGTGGATAATTTGAAAAATCTCATAAATGTAGTGTTAGCATTAAACCGGCTAGTGTAGAGGAAAAACCAGCGCCTGTCAGCTTGAAAATATACAATTCCTCCCTTTATTAATAGCCTTTTGAACTAAGCCCATATTGCTTTGCGTTTATACAATAAATAAAGTATATTTGAAACCATATTTTTTTAAGGTGCCACCTTAGCTCAGTTGGTAGAGCAACTGTTTCGTAAACAGTAGGTCGTGGGTTCAACTCCCGCAGGTGGCTCTAACCTGAAAAAAACAAAAGGGCCATCCGGAAAAATCCGGGCCCTGACGTATAAGTTGACATCGCAATACAATACAATCCTATCAACACTGTGAATAT
>JAPHUN010000302.1 GCA_026193435.1 Chlorobium sp. | reverse complement strand
TTTCTCACACAGTTGAGATGCAGCGTAACCGCTATAACGAGGCTCTTCTCCACGATCATCGGCTATAGTCGTTCTGATAAGCGGATCGACGATAACTTCGCCTTCTTTAATGATTTTCTGAACCTTTGGAGGAAGATCCGGCAGCAGATCATCGGAAATCGCTTCTTCCGGCGCAATAGTGCCGTCAGCAAGCAGTTCGTCATACACCTGTTTGATCGCCTTGCTCAATCCACCGAACGTGTCAGGAACAACTGCACCCGCCTCACTAAGCGCGTTCATTTTCGATCGTGCCGAACCTGCGCCTTTCTTACCTTCTTTTGCGCCCGCATGGCCGAATTTCATACCCTGGGGAAGTACTTCCTGACAGGTACCGCCGATAGCGGCAACAACTCTGATGCGACGTTTTTCCGCTGCAAGCCATTCGGCAGCATCTTCTTCAAGAGATCCGCCAACCTCGCCGATAATTACAACGGCCTTGGTGTCGGGATCATTTTCGAACATTTCAAGATAGGTGACAAAGTCGGTACCGGGATACGCATCACCACCGACGGCTACTGCAGAGGTGATTCCGTCACCGTTCTGGGCACAAAGCCACATTGCTTCGTTTGAAAGTCCGCCTGATTTTGTCAGAACACCAAATGATCCGGGTCTGTAAAGATTACAAAGCTTGAGGTTCTTGTACTCGCCGCCGATAACACCAAGGCGACACTCTCCGGCGGACATAATGCCGATCGAGGAAGGGCCGTTAAGGATTTTCCCGTTTTTCTCGGCAAGTATGCGAAGTTTTTTCGCGTCTTTTTCAGGAACCCCTTCGGTAATGACCGATACAAGGCTGATATGCTCCGACTCAAGAGCCTCCTGAGTCGCCTGTGTGGCTCGTGAAGCACCAAGATAGACCAGCGCAGTGTTGATCTGCGGATTGTCTGCAAGTGCTTTCTGAAGCGTCGAATACACCTTGACGTTTTTCAGTTCACCACCGAGAAAAATCTCTTTCTGCTGTCCTTCTTCCGGAGGATAAACAAATGCCTGTACGGTCAATGGACGCTTTACAAGGAAATCGAACTCAGCCATTTTCCTTGCCGCGCTCAAGCCAGCTGCTCCACCAATGATAACAGCTCTTGTCTCTTTATTAATTACAATGCTCACAGTATTATCCGGTTTTATTATAGGTTATGAATTCTTCTCTTTTTTCTCTGTAATCGTCTATCAGGAATTCATGGCAAGATCTACGATATCGGTCATAGGCATGTTTCGATCGTATACATGAATGTCGAAACCTTCATCCTTGAGCTTACTGATTGCAGCAAGTCCCTCGGCTTCATTCGGACCACCACGACGAACCCAGATTTTAACTCCCTTCAGATAACCGTTAGTCTTGCTTTCACGCAAACCGTTAATAATACCTCCAAACGTTGCCCTGACATCGGTAAAGTTGGCGATAGCGCCCCCGACAATGATATGCTTGATGTTCGGCAGTTTGCAGAGAGTTTCCGTCAATGCCTCAACCGCCCAGTCCGGGGGTGCGCCGGAGTACTCGGCGTAGTTGGCTATTGAACCTCCACGGGCAACCACAGCATCAGCATAAAAGACAGAAGCTCCGCCACCAGCAGTAAGCAGTGCCACTTCCCCACCGGGGACTTCGACAAATTTAACAGAGCCCTTGATCCTGGCATCAAGTTCCATGATCTGCTGTTCAGCCTCGGTAAACGGACGGCCGATTTCAGATACCGGCTTGAAATCCCAGTCCGGATGACGGAACCTTGCGTCCCAGTCAACGTTCATGACCGCATCAAGTGCGGCAAAACGCATGTCGCTTTTTCGAATAACAAGCGGGTTGATCTCAATAGACTGCGCATCTTCGTTATCGAAACAGAGAAGCAGCCTGGAAGCGATTTTCCCGACACGTTCTGCGATTTCCTTCTCGAATCCGGCACTTTCAGCAAGGGCGGTCAATTCATCGATGGAGGGAGATACATCGAGAGGCACCTGAATACGTTTTACTGTATCCCAGTTGTCTTCAATATCGACGCCGCCCTTGTTTGAAACAAGCAGTTCTGCGCCATCTTTATTTCCGTTCATGGAGAGATAGTACTCTGCATCATGATCAAGCATTTCAGCAACGATTACCTGACGAATCTCGGCAGTGCCGATTTTCTTGCCCAACATTTCGCGCGAAGCCTCTACAGCCTCCTCCAGATTGAGACCAAGCTTTACAAGACCGAGTTTGTAACGTCCACCGATAGCCTCGTGAGCTTTTACAACAAGCTTCGATTCCCTAAGCCATTTGTTGGCTTCGCCAAGCTGCGCCAGTCTGTTCGGGTCCATGACAACAACGTAGTTTGGCACAGGAATGCCCCACTTGTCAAAAAATTTCATTGCCGACCCTTCAAGTATCTTTGCCATTCTGTTCGTATTTTTTCGTTAAACCCTGCGACTCTGCAAAGTCAAAAAATGCAAAGTTTAAATATAGCCTTTTAATTTTTGTTTCAAGTAAAATTCTTGTGTCTAAGGCAACAAAGAATGATTTTTATGGTAAATTGGTTGGGTTTTCTCTTGATTTTTCTAACCTGTCGGCGCCGTATCGAAACAGAGTGTAACAAATAACGATATAAACAGCTATTATGGATCATATGACGTTATGGTGGCAAACACTTCCCTCCCGGATGGATCCGGTTATTTTTACTATCGGAGGTTTTCCTGTCCGCTGGTATGGTATGATGTACATCATTGCTTTCGCTGTAGTCTATCTTGTCACGCGCTACAGGATAAAAACCGAGAAACTCTCCTACTCTCCTGCTTTTACCGGCGATGCTCTCACCTATGCCATTGTCGGCGTCCTCCTTGGTGGTCGATTTGGCTATCTGCTGTTTTACAGCTTCCCGGAATTCATGGCCAATCCTTTAGGGTCGATCATTCCTCTTAATTTTGGAGGAGGCAGTTGCAGTTTTTCCGGAATTTCGGGCATGTCCTATCATGGCGGTCTGATAGGAGTCATCATCGCGATTCTGCTGTTTTCAAAAAGCCGGAAGGAGCCCTTCTTTAAAACTGTAGATCTGTTTATCGTTTCACTTCCTCTCGGCTACACCTTCGGCCGTCTGGGCAACTTTATCAACGGAGAGCTCTATGGAAGAGTTACCGATGCCGCGATCGGTATGTACTTCCCCTTTGCTCCCGGAAACGAGCTTCGGCACCCCTCTCAGCTCTATGAAGCATTTTTTGAAGGCATCTTTCTTTTTGTGATACTCTGGGCTGTTCGCAAACGCTCGCCTTTTCCGGGGTTTCTTTCCGGCCTCTACCTTATCGGTTATGGTGTCGTCAGGTTCTTTATTGAATTTTTCAGAGAACCTGACGCCCACCTCGGTTTTATTTTTATGCAATTTTCCATGGGA
>JAPHUN010000342.1 GCA_026193435.1 Chlorobium sp. | reverse complement strand
TTTGGTTTTCGTGCCATATCACAGGGTTTGGTGAACTGTTACCTGCAAGATAACACAATGCATTATTAATATGAATAATTAACCGGACAGTACACTAGTAACGGGTGCGATAGTCGTTTCAGCCAGTTTTCATCAGTGAGCATTTTCAGATTACGGTACACAGTCGCCTTGTTAAGGGAGCCAACCTGCGTCTGTCCGTAGGCAAGGACCTCATCCACCCCTAAAGGCCTATCGTGTTCTCTGAAGACTTTCTCTATAGCTATTCTCTGTGAAGTGTTGCGCCGCAAGCTTTGATCCCCCTTTTTTATGAGTTTAGGGTTTTACTGTACTTGTTGCAAGTGTTTTTGCACTACGAGCAGTGCTGTTGTACTCTTTGTGACTATATGCAAATGCAATCGCAATTGCATATTTAGGCGTTGTGTAGTAAGGTTAGAAAAAAATGATGACGCTTATGGGCAAATATAGAAAAGGTTTTCTGACTGCATTTGTTTTTTCGACGGTTTTCGGTTTTTCAATCCAGCAAGCATCAAATGCTCAAGAAATTCATGCCGATCAGCAGTCTTCGTCAGCTGCCCCCTTCAAGGAATTTCAGCTGGAAACAATCGTTGTTACTGCGGATGCAATTGATGATGAACAGCAGGAGATCGAGAGCCGCGAACTGAGGTCGCACAAGGTAGTCGATCTGGCTGAAATCCTCTCCGATGAAATGGTCGAGGTTCAGATGATCCGCAAAAGCGGATACGGTAACGAGGTTTCTGTGCGTGGCTTCGGTCAGGAGAATATCAAAGTCTTGCTGGATGGGGGGATTCTCGAAGGGGCCTGCGGCAGTCGCAAAGATCCTTCACTTTCGCATATCAATATTCTGACTGTACAAAAACTGACGGTTCAAGAGGGGCCTTTTGACGTTACAAAACCTGGATGTTTGGGGGGCTACATCGACGTGGTCACCAAGAAACCCGAGGAAGGGTTCCAGGGAGAGGTGCTCGGCAAGATCGGCAGTTACGGTTTCCATAGCGATGGTTTTACAACCACTGGCGGCAGTGACAACATCCAGTGGCTCTTTGGGTATAATTATTCCGAATCAGACCAGTACGAGGACGGCTCCGGCGAAAGACTTTGGAGTGTAAGAGATGGGTTGGCTGCTTCCTATAGCGAAGAGGGACGTGAGGCAAGGGCGTTTCAGAAACACGACATCTGGGGAAAACTGCAGTTCAAGCCGGATGAAAACCACACCATTCTGTTGGAGCATGCATATGGAAAGGCATATGACATTCTTACGCCCAGGGTTGTATTTGATACTGAGGAAGAGCTGACCAACCTGACAAAGGCGAGCTGGGAAATCCGCAATCTCGGCAAGCTGTCGGAGAAGCTCACCTTGTCTTTCTATCGCAACGAAGTGGATCACTATCCTTTTCAATACTATCGCAATGTAGCGGTACCTAAAAACAACAAGGTCGAGTCGGTGATTAGTGGCGGAGCTATTCAAAACCTGACAGAGACGGATTTTGCAACGTTGACCTATGGCATTGACTGGTATTACCGGGACTGGTGGGGAGACGTCTACAACAGCCTGACAGGTGAAAAACTCAATGAGTACCTGATTCCTTCAGTCCAGTCGCTCAATATGGGCGGGTATGTCAAGATTGACAAAACATTCGACAGATTGTCCCTGGGATTGGGTCTGAGATACGACCGTTTTCGGCAGGAAGCGGATGAAGCATTGGTGTTTACGAGCGCTGTCACTGACGACAATCGCAATGTTGACTATCTTATCGGTGGGCACCTGTCGATCAAGTATGTTCTTAACGACGACGCGATGTTTTTCGGCGGTGTTGGCCGTAGCTATCGAACGCCGACATCGAGTGAACGATATATTCAGGGCAATCCGACGTTCTTCGGCAATCCCGACCTCAAGCCTACGGCGAACACTGAGTTCGACGTGGGTTTCAGGTATGAGCGCGGAGGGTTAAAGTTCCAGACGAAGGGCTTCTATTCCTCTCTCAAGGATTATATCTACCAGGAAAGCAGTTTTGCAGGCTATAAGAGCTATACGAACATTGATGCCCATATCTTGGGCGGGGACATCAAGGCAAGCGTCGATATACGTGACGGGTTTTCACTGGAAGGAGGAATTGCGTATCAAAAAGGCGTCAAGGAGAGCTTTCCCGACAATAACAACGACGATGACCTGGGCCAGATGGCTCCTGTAAAGGGGATGCTGGCGTTGAATTACAACAGCGATAAAACCATTGGGAAACAAGATAGAGGCTTGTTCGGAACGGTCGAATGGGTCCATTCCAATGCCTCAAGGGACATCGATACCGATGCCGGAGAAAAGCCGCTTGAAGCGTGGGATATCATTAATCTGCGCATGGGTTATCGGTTTAATTCATACAGGCTGAATGTTGGTATAGACAATCTGTTCGACAAGAACTACACTGTGGCCAACTCCTATGAGTGGGATGTCATCGGAGGAACCGGTGCCGATCCAGCAATTGTAAACGAGCCTGGACGGTTTATGTACGCCACTATTGGGTATATCTGGTGAGTCCCGATTCCCTGGGGAGGCAGTACTTCCATCCCGGTTTTTGTCAACTTTCAGGGCACCTCTATTTATTTATTCCGCGCTTCAATTGCTTCGTTGATCGGTGCTCCAAATCCTCATGTACTCTCTGTACACTCCGGTTTCTGCGCTCCGTTCGCCTCGCACTTGAATCGCTCATGACAATAAATAGAGGTGCCTTTCAGTCGAAACGTTTCCAGGGTGTTTGTTTCTCCTGACTTGTGCCAAAATCTAAAAAAGCTCTAATCGAAAAAACTAAGTCATTGATTCTATTGTAGTTAATATTTTAGAATTCCTTGATTTTGGCAC
>JAPHUN010000062.1 GCA_026193435.1 Chlorobium sp. | reverse complement strand
GTTCATGGGCCTGCTTTTTACGGGGATGGTTCTGTATTTCAGAAGAAAAAACTGGTTTTAAAGATGTAGGGAGACCATGAATACGATTTCAGGAAAAGATGTCTGGGGGCAGTGCACCCCCGGAGAGGGCAACCAGACCTGTTTTGTCATAGGGGCGCTACGCATTTTCGTGCGCTTTGTCGACAGTGAGGTGCATGTGGCTCATACTTACGGATCTGTTACCGGGGAGTCACCCGTACAGGCATCGGAGGAAGAGATCGTCTGGTCGCGCTGGGTGATCGGAGGGGAACCCTCCTGCGTGAGGCTTCAGCCCTGTTTTCCGGACAGAGCGGTGGTGGTCAGACCGGATATGCCGTTTCATCTCCCGAAAGGCGGACATGCCAAAATATATGTGAGAGTGCCGCTCTGGGTCAACGTGATTTTTCAGGGTCAGCAGGAGTCGCTCCTCACGACCATACCGACATCGGTGCTTTCCAATACATGGTTCGGCAACTTTGAGGATGGAGATCTTTGTTACTGGCTGTCTTCGGGTTTTCGCCAGCAGGACCAGGCTGATGAGTCCAGACCGGATCTCGTGATCTGTCCGCTCAGGGTCTTCAATCGTTCGAACGATGATTTTTCTGTTGAAAAAATATGCCTGCGGCTGGATAACTATTCCCTTTTTTACGATAACATCCAACTCTGGTCAGATGAGATCAGGATTCTCTACAAAGGGCCCGAAAATATCAGCCAGGTTAAAGTGGTCGGTAAACCTCCCTGGGAATCTCCTGACGCTGTGCTGGTGTCAAAGCCGAAAAAAGAGATACGGAATAGTTTTGCTGCAACTACTTTCGCCTCCCTGAAAGAACTTTCCGGTCTTGGCATGCAAAGCCAGGGCTGAACGGGCCGGCAGGGGTGAAAAACCTTTCACCTGTGCTGCGGTGCAATGAATGACGAGTGAAATCATAACCTGCAATACTTGTTCTCTCATGGATATACAGACATTGTTGCCTTCCCTGAATCCCGATCAGATGCAGGAACAGAAGATGCTCCTGTCTCTGTTGCGCGTCGGTATTCTTCTGCTGATCCTGCTGCCGTTTTTGTTTATAGTCAGTAACTGGGCGAGGACCTACGGGACGAAAAGACTCTCCGCCCAGCAGGGCATGGTGCTCAGCAAGCTGATATTCTATACCGGACTGTTCGTGATTGTTTTCGCCGTGCTTGGAGAATTCGGTTTCAAACTGAGCCATCTTCTCGGGGCGGCGGGTATCATCGGGATCGCTATAGGTTTCGCGTCGCAGACCACCGCGTCAAATGTGATCAGCGGCTTTTTTCTCATGGCTGAAAAGCCCTTCGAGGTCAATGACATCATCACCATTGAGGGAAGTACAGGTGTCGTGATGTCGATCGACATGCTGTCGATCAAGCTGCGTACGTTTGATAACCGCTATATCAGGATACCGAACGAATCCATCATCAAGACCGCGGTAACCAACGTCACCCGTTTTCCCATCAGACGAGTGGATCTTGAAATAGGTGTTGCGTACAAGGAGGATATCGGCAGGGTTCGCACTGTGCTGCTCGATATCGCGCAGAAAAACCCGCGCTGCCTTGTCGACCCGGAGCCGCTGGTTGTCTTCTCAGGATTCGGCAGCTCTTCGCTTGATTTGAAGCTTCTGATCTGGGCGGCAAAAGCCGACTGGCTCGGATTGAAAAACTCTATCGCTGAAGAGATAAAGCAGCGTTTCGACACCGAGGGTATAGAGATTCCGTTCCCGCATGTATCTCTCTATGCCGGTTCGAAAACCACTCCTTTTCCGGTGAAAGTTGTCAGTGAAGAGTCATAGCGTCATTTTTTCTGTTCTAAATAAAAAGAAAAGATGCCATGGAATGGATAAAGGTTCTCGACGATCCCTCAATGCTGTCTGAAGGTTCCGTCAAGGAAGTTTTTGCAGGAGGCAGGAGCATTGCGCTCTCGAAAGTCAACGGAGTGATCTGCGCGATTGACGGCACCTGTCCGCACGAAGGTGGGCCGTTGGGCAAAGGAGATATTGAAAACGGCCATGTCACCTGTCCCTGGCACGGCTGGGAATTCGACCCATGCACCGGCGAGGATGCTTACAACCCCGCACGGGGAGTAGAATCTTTCCCCGTTGAGGAGAGGGATGACGGGGTGTATGTGGGGGTGTAAGGCAGAAGTCAAAAGTCAAAAGGTAAAAGTTAGAATGGGGGAGAGGAGTAAGCGGCAAGGAGAAGCAGCTCTGCAGCAGGAGCAAGAGGAAAGAAAAAGAGAGACAATCCATTTTTCAAATTATCTTCGCCCTACTGCCTACTGCCTACTGGCTTTTCACTTTTGAATTTTGCCTTCCTCTTTCTT
>JAPHUN010000301.1 GCA_026193435.1 Chlorobium sp. | reverse complement strand
CACGATTTTCTCTGGCGCACAAACTGTTCTCTTCCCGAGAGAGGAAAGATCGGGATTTTCAACCGCTCATATTACGAAGAGGTGCTGATTGTCCGGGTGCATCCTGAGATACTCATGAGCCAGCAGATACCTGAAGATCTGCTTAACGGAGAAGATGTATGGAAAGATCGTTTCCGATCAATCAACAACATGGAGCGTCATCTCTATCATAACGGTACCAGAATCGTCAAGTTTTTTCTGCATTTGTCCAGAGAGGAGCAGCGCCAGCGATTTTTGCGTCGCATTGACTCGCCTGAGAAAAACTGGAAGTTCAGCATAGCCGATATTGAAGAGAGAAAGTGCTGGAACAGATACATGGAGGCTTATGAAGAGTGTATCAGTGAAACCAGTACCGAACGGGCCCCATGGTACATCGTTCCGGCCGATGACAAAAAAAACGCACGCCTTATTGTGTCAAAAATAATTCTCGAAACATTTCTGTCACTCAACATGTCCTATCCTGAAACCGGCAAGGAGCGGCAGGCGGAGTTGCTGAAAATCAGGGAGCTTCTTGTGGAAGAGGGAAAAAAAGACGGGTTGTAGCTGATAACTATTATCGATACATTATTCACGAGTGCAATAGTTCTTTGACGATTATTGAATTAAGCAGGATACCCCTTGACAGGGGTTTAATAGGGAATCACGTGAGAATCGTGAGCTGACGCGCAACTGTAAGCCCACCGAGATGTTTTGCGGCAAAAGAGCCACTGTCCCGATGAACGGGATGGGAAGGCGTCGTAAAACGGGTAAGCCAGGAGACCTGTCTTGTTTTATTATCCGGAAACACCGATTGAGGACGTTTTCCGGTTCCATATGTTAACGGTATGCTTTCGCGTCTAAAAGCATGTACAGGAGAGTCTCTTTTTTTCCCTTCCCAACTCCTCTCTGCATATCCTCAGCTTTTTTTCGTGTCAGTGTGCCTTTGACGGTTTATTCACTATTTAATCTGACACACATGACGGAAAAGAAAGCAATGGGTGATCACGCGAAAATCATCAAGCGCGACGGCAGGGTTGTTCCTTTTGATCGTGAAAAAATTACGTTTGCTCTTTTCAGAGCGCTTCGGGCAACAGGAAATCCCGACCGGCATTATGCGGCTGAACTGAGCGCTCAGGTTGTCGCCTCTCTTGAGGCAAAGCGCGCAAAAGAGCCCCCATCAGTGGAGGGAATCCAGGATGTTGTTGAAAAGGTTCTGTTTGAGAATCGCGCTTTCGACGCGGCAAAGGCCTATATCATCTACCGTTTTCAGCATGGCAACATGCGCGAGGCAAAAGAGATTTTTGCCAATATCGATCTGGTTGACGATTATCTGCATCTCATGGACTGGCGGGTAAAGGAAAATGCCAACCTGAGCTATTCACTTCAGGGACTTAACCATCATATATCAAGCATCGTCAGTTCGCAGTACTGGCTTAATGAACTGTATCCTGCCGAGATTGCCGAAGCGCACAAGGAAGGAAGGATACATATTCATGATCTTGGCTCGTTAAGCGTCTACTGTGTCGGATGGGATCTTGAAGATCTTTTGACGAGCGGCTTTCGAGGTGTACAACAGCAGTCAACCAGCGCGCCGGCAAAACACCTGCGAAGCGCGCTCGGGCAGATTGTTAATTTCTTTTATACCATGCAGGGTGAGGCTGCAGGCGCGCAGGCTTTTTCCGGTTTTGATACGTGGCTCGCTCCTTTTATACGCTACGACAAACTGGAGTACGCAGAAGTGAAACAGTGCCTGCAGGAATTTTTCTTCAATATGAATGTGCCGACGAGAGTCGGTTTTCAGACGCCTTTTACCAATGTGACGCTCGATCTTCTGATTCCGGCTCCAATGCGGTTACGGCAGGTCATTATCGGAGGAGAGCCGCAAGAGGCTCTGTATGGCGATTTTCAGGATGAGATGGATATGTTCAATCGTGCGTTTGCCGAGGTGATGCTCGATGGTGATGCCAACGGTTCCGTTTTTTCTTTTCCGATTCCGACCTACAACATCACTCCGGATTTTGACTGGGAGAACCCGGTATACAGCGACATATGGGAGATGACGGCAAAGTACGGCATACCGTACTTCTCGAATTTTGTGAATTCGGATATGAATCCCGATGATGTACGCAGCATGTG
>JAPHUN010000184.1 GCA_026193435.1 Chlorobium sp. | reverse complement strand
TATGGTTCTGTTCCGGTTCCGGGGATCGACCACAACGACCTTGTCAACCCGTTGCCTGTCATCCGCGCCCATCTTGTGGTTCAGCACCACGTCGGCATAGATCTGAAGCCCGGCATCATGCGCCGCGTCGATACAGTTCCGGTACTCTTCCTTCGTACCGTACTTGGTGCGCGTGGTCTCTTTCTGCTCGAATTCACCGCAATCGAACAGATCGTAGACACCGTAGCCGACATCCCAGGTTCCTGCCATGCCCTTGTACGCCGGAGGGAGCCAGAGGGCCGTAAAGCCGTTCTCTGCCAGATCATCCATTTTTCCGCCCCAGTCGTTCCAGAACGTTCCGTCATTGGACGTGTACCAATGGAAGGTCTGCATCATCGTTCCTCGGAGCTGTTCCACGTGCTTCTCCTTTTCTTTTTCAGGGGTGCTCTGTCTTCCGGGACATCAACAGGTTGTCAGATTGCGGCAGGCCGGGAAAACCGGAATCGGCTTTTTGATGAATTTCGGGACTTCTCCCGAAACAATCAAGTGGGGCTTGTCACTATTCTGTTAACCATTTCACAGGGAACCACTAACCATTATTAATACAGCCCCAGCCGTCCGGCCTCGTCATGGGTGATTTCCTTCCAGTCTTCTACGCTGACGGGATAGGTGCTGCCGAGTGTCGGCAGTACTCTGAGATCCAGATAGAGGGATACTTCGAGCGAGACATCCAGACGCATATCCATAAGCGCGCTGATCTTGCATGCGACCCCCGTACATCCTCCGAAAGTATCCAGACTTGACGGAGTAACCGATTGATGCCATGTGTTGTCTCTGCGGTACCCGACTATGATCGACTGTACTATGTCCCACTGGTCAAACTTTCCATAGTCCTGAATCCGGTTGATGCTGGATCGTGCTATGGTGAAGAGAGGTTTGTCCCAGGTGATGATCATCCAGTCCTGGTAATCTTTCTTTTTTTTATCAATTTCCACGGTTGTGCAGAAATTGTGCAGCAGAACTTTCGGTATCATGTTGACCTCCTGGTCTGGTTTAAGGATGCTATGAAGACCAAAGTTGATCGTTTCAACAATCGCTCAACTTAGGGAAGATTTAACATGTCTTTCTTCCTTGAAATCGGTATAATTAATAATGTACGGTAAAGATCCGTTTGCCAGCAAGCCGGCCATAACCATACAGCGCATTCCCTATGTCACTTTCACGGAGAAAATTTCTTATACGCTCGGTGCAGTGTATTGTGGCGTGTAGTGTCCTGCCGGGTGTATCGTCATGTCGCGGATTAACCAGGGCGGAAGAAGAGAGAGGCGCCGGGTATGAAGCTCTTGTAAGGGGTATCGGACGGGAGAGGGCCGACATTATCTGGTACGCGTCCTTTGCCCCCAGCAGCCACAACGTACAACCCTGGACGGTAACCGTCAAAAGCCATGACAGGTGGATGATCGGTTCAGCCGAAGATCGCTGGCTGAATGAGGTCGATCCTAAAAACCGTGAATTACTGCTCTCAGTAGGAGCGTTTCTGGAAAACATGGTCATTGTCGCCAATGCATACGGTTTTCAGGCGAAAATCCGTATGCGAACACAGAATGCGTTTGATCCCGAATTGCTCTCGATTGAATTTAAGAACGCTGAACGGGTGGAATATCCTCTACAGCGGCTTCTTGAACGCAGAACCCTGCGCTCTGGATTCAAGAGCGATGATCTTGACCCGGAGGATGTTTCATTCATCACCGGAGGTGATGAGAACTGCTTCTACTACCCTTCTTTTTCAAAGCAGGCGGCATGGCTCGACGAGGCTACGGTTGCGGCAAGCCGTCAGCAGGCGGATCGTATGAACGTTCAGGAGGAGCTGGCCCGCTGGATACGATGGTCGGACTCTGATGCACGCAAGAACCGTAATGGTCTCACTCCTGAGTCAATGGATATTACCGGTCTGGCGGGATGGTATGTGCGAAATTTTTATGGCGCTGATGACGTGCTGAACCGGGACTTTCGCAACGCATCAGTCGAGCGCGCCAGGAAACAGGTCACTGAAAGCGGTGGCTGGATCGTCATCACCTCGACAAACGATACGCCGGAATCCCTCCTGGAAGCAGGGCGACGTTTCGAGCGTCTGTTTCTCAAGGCAAAAGACCGTTCCATCGCTATTCATCCGATGTCTCAGGTGCTTCAGGAGCAGCCCTGGGCTGAAAAGGCGACAGCCGAGCTGCGGCTGACCAGGCCACTCCAGATGCTTCTCAGGGTAGGATACCCGAGGGATTACCCTTCTCCGGTCAGCCTGAGAATGCCTCTCGATGCCTTTACAACGATAAGCACGTGAGGATTGTAGCATCACCCGACAATTGCTATCGAGACATGGAAAAGTTTTGTATGGCGGTGCCCATGAGCATGATGGCCGACAGGCAGAAGCCTCGTGACAGCAAAGTCCCTGCACATACTTCGGGGGAGCTCTATGCAGTTTGTGTGTTTTTGTATATTGTGGCCGTGAAAGACACACTATTTTATGTAAAAACATAGCCTTCGGGCATAGAAAGAGCTACCATGGCCAAATCACCCTATGAAAAATTCGATGACGATAAACTGATACTTCGCGACGAGCTCGCGATTGACAGAACCGTACTGGCAAACGAGCGGACCCTTCTCTCGTACCTGCGTTCAGGAGTTGCTCTTATCATTGCAGGCATATCCATCATGCACTTCTCCAACGAGATATGGTTCTGGGCAGCTGGCGTAGCATGTATCCCTTTCGGTATTGCTGCAAGTATTTTCGGCACTTCCCGATATCGCAAAATGGCAAAATCAATCTGCGCTCTCAGACGGGAGTGCGGTAAGTAAACGTGTGTGCGGGAATCGGCGCACAGAGCTCTGAGTAAGAAGCATGCGTCCGGGATAGCGATCACGGCAATCGGGCAGGATAGAAACAGAGGAAACGCTAAAAGGGGGTGTGATGAATCTCTTCGGTGTGATTGATTTTCTTGTTCGGCTTCACGAGAATAACAATCGGGAGTGGTTTCTCGCTCACAAAGAGGACTATGAGCGGTCGAGAATGGCATTTGAAGCATCTATCGGCATGCTGATCCCGGTGATCAGAGGGATTGACAGCGAAGTGGATGTGATAAGCCCCAAAGAGTGCATTTTCAGGATATTTCGTGATGTACGGTTTTCCAGAGACAAGTCCCCATACAAGACCAACTTCGGCGCTTTTATCGCAAAGGGCGGGAGAAAAAGCCCCTATGCCGGGTATTACCTGCATATCGAGCCTGGAGCATCATTTGTCGGCGGAGGGGTGTATATGCCGGAATCTCACTATCTGAAAGCGATCAGGAACGGGATTTTCGAAAACGCTGAGGAATATAAAACCATCATACAGCGTGAGGATTTCAGGAGATACTTTGACGGAATGTTCGGCGAAAAGCTC
>JAPHUN010000327.1 GCA_026193435.1 Chlorobium sp. | reverse complement strand
GGCGACATGTGAAGCCCCCACCCCCGATCCCATACAGGCCGCAGGGACAACCGTAGTGACCGGCACCTCGAGGGCCGCATCACCAACGCGCCTGATCTTCATCCTTTTCAGCAGTTCAGGAGAAAGGTTGAACGGCACAATTTCAGGATAGTCCAGAAGCAGCAGCCCCTGCCCTACGGCATGGATCATGATCGTGTCACTGTAGATAAGTTTCTCCTTGACCTTTCGTGGAAAATCGACAATCACATGTTCCGAGCCGCCGTGATGACCGAGCACAACACCCTTCTCCCCCTTGGCCTCACCGGAAACAATCGTCGCTGTATTTCCTACACAGGAATAGATTTGAACGGAATTATTCGGATGATCGAAAGGCTTGTGCGTGTCCGCGGTACAGCTCACCCCCGGCTCGACATGATCCCCTGCCAGGCCGAACGCACTGTCGCCAACCTGAACATTCAGCGTGATCCCGCCTATCGAAGGCAGCAGAAAAGGCGCTCCCTGATGATCAACGCTCCAGCTTGGCCTCGACTTCGGCGGCCCCGGCTGGCACTGAAGTAAAAACTCTACAAGCTGTTTTTCATTTGTTTTCAGCATAATGCTCCCATAATTAAGTCAACATTAAAAAGTCAAAACACAAAATGGCGGGATAGCCAGATAGCTGAATGGCTGAATAGCCTTCCCTCCATCCTAACACGTAGCACACAACAGATGGATTCCCGTGTCAAGCACGGGAATGACAAAAAAAAACACTCTGCTGCCTCATTACTCATTGCTCATTGCTCCCCCCATAACATCATTATCCCCGTCTTCAATTATTCAATAGTAAATAGTCATTATTCATTTCCCGACTTCTCCCCATTATCCACTATCCATTATCCATTACCCAACATCCGGCCATAACCACAAAAGGGCGGCTCCTCCTGCAAGCGACAGCCCGAAAAGCAGCGCTATGGAAGCAAAAAGCTTCCTCTCCCCCAATACAGCCACCGCTCCGGCTTTAAACAGAATGTTGGACAGCGCGCCGAGCATCATCATCCGCCACCCGATATCAGCGCCTATCCTGTCATCCTCGATCAGTCGCGCAGTTGACAGCGTTATCGCATCCATATCTGTCAGTCCGGACAGCGCGGCAACAACGTACAGTCCCTGATCGCCGAAATACTCTTTTGCCGCGGCTACAGCAACCAGTACAAGCGCATAGAGTGCCCCGAAAGCAACGGCAGCTCCCAGGTCCGACGGATCTTCAGCTTCGGGCAGTTCCTTCCCGCTTCCCCTGGCGGAGAACCAGGCAACCGCGGAAATGAGTGCCATCACTATGAACATAACAGTAAACTGGGGGAGGATAAAAGGAAGAACTCCGGGAGCGACGACAGCAATTTCAACGGTCACACGGACAAAGACAATCGAGGAAGCGATCATGATCACCATTGCCGCCAACGAAGAGGTTCCCTGCGTTGTTTTCGACCTGCGTGCATAACTGATCGTAGTAGCGGTACTTGAAATAAGGCCCCCAAGAAAACCACCGAGCAGTGAACCCGCCTTTGCGCCCATGAACCGCGAAACAAGATAGCTGCCGACACTGATACCGACAATCAGCACCACCATCATCCATATGTGCGAAGGATTCAGCACACCATAGGGACCGTAGTTTCTGTCCGGCAGCACAGGAAGAACCACCAGGGCCAGAAGCACCAGTCGAAATATCGCCTGCATGTCGTCTTTTCCGATCCGCTTGACAAATCCGTGCAAGGGCTGCTTCCACTGAAGAAGCAGGGCAACCCCGCCGCCTATTGCCATGGCCGGCACGATGTTTCCCATAGCAAGCATAGCGCCAACGGCATACATGAGCAGTGCGGCAATTCCGGTTGTAGGCCCTGTATGCGGATGTTCCGAAGCCTGAAGGTTGATGTTCATCGTGACTTTCATCACGACCATCATTGCGCCTAACGCAATTACACCCCCCAAAAGGATTCCGCCTCCGTATCGTTCCGCAAGCATTGCGCAGACAGTACCGAAAACCGTTATCATCGGATAGGTACGGATCCCTGCCCCTTCTGCCTTGGACCATTCACGCTGAAGCCCGACAAGAAGTCCGAGGCCCAGAGAAATTCCGAGTATCTGCCAGGCTGACAGGTCCATATTCAATCATTTCTTTTTTCTCTCAGAACGCTCTTTTTTTAATGTAACCACAAACAAACTCACTTAAAAAAATCATAGAACGCCATTTTTCAACCTTTTTTTCCCTGTAACAGCAGTACTTTCTCCCTTGTTTTTTTGCGAATTGCGCATTTTACTTTTAGATTGATAGATGCTTTCCTATTAAATACCGCCAGCAATACATAGACACGTAATTTTTAACGTGTGACATTGTATTGGTCACAGAGTCGTTATGCGCTATGCATTTATTGATCTGAACGGCATAGGGTAGCATTGAAGAAACGTATGAACACACTACCTGAATGAAAAACCACAGAAGATCGAGTATGAAACATGTGAAACATCAAGTTTCAGAATATCTGGAACGCTTCTTCAAACTACTGCACACAAAAAAACACGCTGTTCATATCACGGCTGTTGCCATAAGTTCTGTTGTTCTACTCACCGGTCTTTTCCAGCCTGCCGTTTCTTCATTATTCAACAGTTATGAAGATGAACTCGGATCGACAGGTGAAGAAGAACTGGTTACCATTGAGAACGAAGGCTCTCAATATTCAAACCTCATACAAGAGTCCATCATCCAGAAGGGAGAATCACTCTACAGTATTCTTCAGCACCAGGGGCTGTCGGCAAACGATATTCACGATATTACCCAACAGCTCAAAGGCAGCTTTTCCATCAAAAATTTCAGACCGGGAAAACCGTATCTCATCGAAAAAGATCCCCGTGGCGAATTTCTCTGTTTCACCTATCAGCAATCGCCTTCGACTATCCTGCATGTACAGAAAAATCCTGAAACATACGATTTCAATATCTGGCAGGAAACCTTTGAGTCCCAGAACAGGATTGCAGCGCTTTCAGGGACCATCTCATCGACTCTTTCAGCTGAACTTCAGCAACACGGGAGATACGCACTGATCAGTCAGCTTCAGAAACTCTTCGCGTATAAAGTCAATTTCAAACGCGACATTCAGCCGGGAACAACCTACAATGTACTGTTTGAGGAAGAGTGGGTCGGAAATGAATGTGTCGGGATCGGCAAAATCCTGGCCGCTGAAATATATACCGGAAAAACCCCGGCTACGGCGTATCGTTTTACCGATTCAAAAGGCAATACAGGCTATTACGACAGCAAGGGCAAATCGCTGAAACGTTCAAACGCTTTGTTTGTCAGACCGTGTAACTATTCCAGAATTTCAAGCCGTTTCGGATACAGAACCCATCCCGTTCTCAGAAGGCGTCACTTTCATGGTGGAGTCGACCTGGCGGCACCAAGAGGAACACCGGTCTACGCCGCTGCCGATGGTAAAATTCTGTTCCGCGGCAGAAAAGGCGCTGCCGGCAACATGGTAACGATTGCCCACCCGAACGGTTACCATACAAAGTATCTTCATTTAAGCCGTTTCAGCGCGAACGCGAGACATGGGAGCAGGGTAAAGCAGGGACAGGTCATCGGTTATGTCGGCTCTACCGGACGTTCCACAGGTCCTCATCTCGATTTCAGGGTGGTTCGCAACGGAAAGCCGCAAAATCCTCTCATCGCCTTGAAATCGGTATGCGAAATAAACGGGCTGCCCAAAGCTGAAATGGAAAACTTTCAAGCACAGATTTCTCTTTTCCGTATGCAACTTGAAAACAATGCTATTCTTGTCGCCGGTAATGCCAAAGCCTCTTCGCAGACCTCTTCTGCTATAAACTGATTGCCACGAACAGTCTGAAGGCGGCCTTGCAATGTGAGGCCGCCTTTTTTTCTCTCTGCCACACCTGTAGCCTGATCCCCGAGCGCGATACTGAAACACGTGTGTCATCCCTGCTCCCCACAGAACACAACTGCGTCATATCGCAACAACAGCATTCTGCTATTGTTATGTCACCGTCCTTCAGCCTGCGAAAAATACATTGCCATCTTATTATTTAATAGCACTTTAACAATAATCGCGCCTCCGATAACGCATTTTGGCACGCCCTTTGCTGAATAGTAACCAGAGTTACAGACATCACACACTATAACAGCAAAATAAAAGGGAGACTATCATGAAGACTATCAGCACCATCAAATCACTTCTTGCTGGCGCAATTCTGTTTGCGGCAGTTGTCCTGCCGATAACAGCAACAGAAGCGCCGGCCGCCACACGTGCCTCTGCAAGCGGTCAGGCAAAAGTGTCTACCACGCTTCCCGAGTTCATTATTCTGCACTACTATTCAGACCTCGAACTGAATTTTGAGACACCTTCTTCAGAAGCCCTTGATGAGGGGGACAACAGCATGAATGTTGCATGGTCGGGCATCGTAAACGGCAATGATGAACTCAAACCCAATGACCTCAAGGATGCAAAGCTCGAGCTCGACAAGGATCTGGTTACCGTCGCTCTTCCTAACGTCTGGGCGGTCAGAGGGTTCTCTCCAAATGGAAAAGCATCAATAAGCATAGAAATTCCAAACAACGGAAAAACGCTCAAAAAAGGACCATCTATTATCGCAATGTCAAACTCGAAAGTAACCCAGGGAAAGACCTCGGGCAAATCGATTAACGTAGCGCTCAACGGTATCGCAAAAAGCCGGGCCACAACAGGCGGCGTTACCCTGGACCTCGACTTTATGAAAACAACCCGTTCAGGCAAACACACCGGCGGACTCTATAAGATTACAGCAAAAACCATCTGAAAAACATCTTTACACCAAACACCAAAAAGGGGCTGCCTCTCGTATTTTGAGCAGGAAATGGTTAGCAGCATCACTCCTGGTTGTCATCCCCGGGCTTGACCCGGGGATCCATCTTTTGCCGGAAACCCTATAGTTGCCATATCAACCACGTGAAATCTGAGTATCTGTTTCAGAGATCTTACACGGGAATCCATCGTTAGCGCTGAGGTCTGCATGGATGCCGGATCACCCCGTGTAATAACTTGAATATTACACAGGGCGGCATGACTGTATGTGGTTTTGAGCTTTTTTATGTGGCTTGAACCATAGGTGAAAGGCTCCGAAACAGGAGCCTTTTTCATTTAATCATCCACCTTTTTTCGCAATACTTTTATCCGGCCCCTCCTTGCCTTGCCTTCAAGCCGTTTTTCTCTTGAGCTGCCGGTTGGACGTGTTCTTTTTCTTGCTTTCCTTACTGTCGTTGCGTTCTGAACAATCGCATTCAGACGATCCAGAGCCTCCTGACGGTTTTTCTCCTGAGAACGATGCTCCTGCGCCTTGATGATGATAACACCATCTTTCGTAATTCGTCTGTCATGAAGAGCCAGCAGTCTCTGTTTGCAGAAACCAGGAAGCGAAGACGCATGTATATCGAAACGCAGGTGAATTGCTGTCGCAACCTTGTTGACATTCTGTCCTCCTGCCCCCTGTGACCTTACCGCCTGTATCTCGATCTCGGCATCATCGATCGTTATGGTATTGGATACTCTCATGGTTATCGCAACTTTTTTTTCAGCAACCCCGGTGCAGTACAAGCGCTCAGTATCATCTTCATTATGACATGAAGGTGAGCTATATTGAAACAGTAGTGCTTTTTTCAGCTATTTCAGATATTTTTCGCCTAACCTGAAACAACATGAAACCCATGGACATCAAAGATCTGCTTGAACTCGGCGCATCGGTCATCCAGAACAACAATGACGATGCCACGACAGCTCTCGATACGAACCAGCTCTCTTCAGCGCTCAGCAGTCTTTTCGGCGGCAAGGGAGACAAGCTTGACCTTGGAACGGTGCTCGGCAAAATGCAGGAGGCAGGGCTCGATGATATTGCCGCATCATGGCTTGGAAAAGGCAAGAACTCATCGATCTCGGGTGACGCCATCAAAAACATTCTCGGTTCCGACAAGATAGCCGATTTTGCAAGCATGCTCGGACTCGATGAAAAAAGCGCGGAAACCGCCATTGCAGACGCGCTTCCGGAAATGGTCGATAAAGCAAGCCCGGACGGATCGCTGCTTGATAATATAATTGACAATGCAGGCGGGCTCGAAGGATTACTCGGCATGGCCAAAAAATTCTTTTCCTGACCAGTGACGTGACCGTATACCGGTTTCGGGCTGAAAAAGGAAACCGGTATACCCGAAACCGGAACCGACTCACAGGAGAAAAGAGTAGTTCACGAGGCTCATACAACAAGAGAGGATGAAGGTTATTTCATTCTCCAGAACTTGATTTTGCGATCGTCACTGCCGCTGACGATCATCGTGCCGTCAGGAGAGATATCCACCGACTGGACTTCAAGCACATGGCCTCGATAGGAGTGAATCTCTTTTCCTGACTCCACATCCCAGAGTCGCACCGACTCATCATTGGCTACGCTGGCTGCTTTTTTGCCGTCGGGGCTGAACCGGACACTGCGAACACCGTCATGGTGCCCCTCCATGATATGCCTGATATCTCCGGTAGCCGCGTCGAGAATCTTGACCATCGCGTCCCTGCCGCACAGGATGATCAGTGAACTGTCCGGACTGAAACTGACGGAATAGGTATGTCTGTCGCGCGTTTTGTAACTCGCCGTGTTTTTTCCGCTTTC
>JAPHUN010000067.1 GCA_026193435.1 Chlorobium sp. | reverse complement strand
TGGAAGATACAAATTCTCACTGAAAAGCAAACAGCAAAATAAAAAATTAATTGTTCCTGCACTCGGGGTTAAGTAGGCCGGGGGAATTGCACCCCCAGCCCCTCGCAGAACCGGACATGAACGTCTCCGCTCATCCGGCTCCCAGTATCCAGCCTTTCGGGATATATCCCGATTTCCAGTGTACAAATGCATCAGGTGTTGCTCTGGCTAAGCGTTCCAGCACAGCAATTGCCCGCTTCGTACGACGTGCGAGTCTCTTGGGATGCTTGCGCATTAACCATCGCATGAGGTACAAGTTGACATGATACCACACCGGCGCCAGTGCCGACCCGTGAAATCGCCCAAAGTAGTTCTTCCACCCAATCAGTACCGGATTGATCGCGTTTGAGAAATCCTTCAACTCCCAGTCTGTTTTCAGTTGTAAATGCCATGACCTGATTTTCTGCCGCATCGCCTTGAGCGATTCGCGACTAACTGCCGGTGTGAAGCCCACGTACCTTCTTCCATATTTGTCCCTTACTTTTCTCGGACGAAACGTATAGCCGAGAAACGTGAAGCTTGTCACCGGAAAATCATCCTTCCGGTTGATGTCCCTGCAATAGACGATCCGCGTTTTCTCAGGATGCACCCTTAACCGACATTCTTGAAACCGCGCGCCGATCTTTCGCATCACCAGCTCTGCTTCTACCTTACTTCTACAGTGCAGCACTCCATCATCAGCGTACCGACAGAACGGAACACCGGGGAGATTTTCGCTTACCCACCGATCAAAGGCATAATGCAAGAACAAGTTGGCTAACAACGGACTGATAACGCCTCCTTGCGGAGTACCCGTTGTCCGTTCCGTCAGTTTTCCTTGCGGGGTTGCTATCGGCACTTTCAGCCAGCGCTCGATGTACAGCACAACCCATGCAGTCTGGCAATGCTTCCGAACCGCACGCATCAACAACTCATGATCCAGAGAATCGAAAAATTTCCTGATGTCAAACTCGACCACCCAGTCATACTTCCAGCTTCTTTGCCTCACCACTGCTATGGCATCAAGGGCACTACGCCCTGGACGATACCCATATGAATCCTGATGAAACAATGGTTCCAGAAGCGGCTCAAGCATCATCTTTGCTGCCGTTTGTGCAACCCGATCCGCTACGGTTGGCACTCCAAGCAGTCGGCTTCCTCCCGATTTCTTGGGAATCTCGACCCCTTTGACCGGTGGCGGAAAATAACTGCCGGAACTCATCCGATTCCACAGCTTGTACAGATTGCCTTTCAGATTCTTTTCAAATGCTTGAACCGACTCATGATCTACACCAGCAGCACCTCCATTGCCTTTTACCGTCTGATAGGCTTTCCAGACGAGGGTTTTGGAAATGTCATATGACTTTGTCATTCGGAACGGCTCCTCCTGTTGACACAGTTGACCTTTCCGTTTGACAGGATACCGCAATCCCTTCGCTCCAGCCTCATTACAAGGCCTTCATCACTACTACGGATTGCTCCGCCCCTTGATGGCGCTTCGGTGCTTTCGGCCTCGCTTTTCACACTTGTGCCTTTCCCTTTGCATCGCCATCGAAGGTTCCCGCAGTTCAACGCAAGAGCCCGAACCGGGATCACGCCATCTCTACACCGGACACCACCTGGCCAGTAAACAGGTTTCCGCCAGACTGATCCTGAAGGTACGTCCAACTTCAGTTTTGATGTCATCCAATGAATTACGATGATTGTACGATGGTTCACTTGTATTCGTCTTCCTCGGTTCTCACCTGACCCCTGTGTAATCTTATTACACGGGGCCTTTTCCGTAACGCTCACGACCATAGCTTTTGACTACAGCCGCTTACGGTGGTTTGCAACCTGCTCCTGTAAGCCGATTGCGAGGGACCTACCCTCATCTCTTACGCCGCTTGGCTACGGCACACGGACGTTGTTGATTAGGTGAAGTAACTACATTGCATGAAGTTTTTCCCGACTTCGGCCAATGAGTGCGAAGGCTTGAAACGCAAGAGATTTATAGCTCGCGTATGGGGAC
>JAPHUN010000051.1 GCA_026193435.1 Chlorobium sp. | reverse complement strand
CTGAATTTGTCGCCAAGCGGGACGGTTACATACAGATCCGCTTCGCTTGCGCCGTCATCGTTTATATCGTATGATCCCCAGGCTCCCACCTCAACCCCGATACCAGGAAAAGAGTAACTCAGCCATGGCTGTACGGCAATGCCCTCTCCAAACTGGGTGCCTCTCCAGACATACCGGCTAACGACGTCCGCGCCGACATCGAACCCTTCGGCTTTGGCGACTCCAGAGAACATGACGACAACGCCGACGAGGAGTGTAAAAAACTTTGCTGCTTTTTTCATTGTTGAACTTCCTTTTTTCAAGTGTTGATTATGTGTTGCTGTTTGTGGTTCCCCGGAGGAGTCTCCGGGGTTCCGTTGTTATTAACCGATTGCATCAGATCCTGATTCTTCAGTACGAATCCTGATGCATTTCGGCAGATCGAAGACAAAGATTTTCCCGTCTCCGATTTCTCCTGTTTTAGCTCCCTTGATGATCGCGTCAATGGTTTTGGTCTCGAACTCGTCATTAACGCCGATCTCGAGCTTCAGTTTTTTCAAAAGGTTAATCTCTTTGGGAACTCCTCTGTATATCTCTGTGTAACCGCCCTGTGCACCGCACCCCAGAACATTGGTTACCGTCATTTTATAGATCCCTGCTTCAGCAAGAGCGGCCTTTACGTCCGTCAGCTTGTGAGGCTGGATCATTGCGACAATGTATTTCATGGTTTTTGCTCCTGTTTAGGCATTACTGATTTGAAAAGATCTGGAAACCGTGATAGGCTTCTTCTTCATGCTCGGAAATATCGAGGCCTTTCATTTCATCGTCTCTCGATACTCTCAATATACCTGCAGCTTTGAGGATCAGGAAAAGCACCAGCATTGTTGCAAATCCCCAGACAGGGATGGCTATCGATCCGATGATCTGCGCAACCATGGGATGACCGCCGAAGATGCCGGTCGCGAGGCCTCCCCAGATACCGTTCAGACCATGCACGGGCCAGGCACCGACCGGGTCATCGATCTTGAGCATATCAAGCATTTTGACACCGACAACAACCAGGACACCGGCAACCGCACCGATAATAAGCGCTTCGTTGAAGGTGACCGAGTCACAGTTAGCCGTGATTCCGACAAGACCGCCGAGCAGACCGTTCAACGCCATGGTCAGGTCAGGTTTTTTAAAGAGTATCCAGGCGAAGATCATGGCAAATACCGCACCCGCTGCAGCGGCAAGCATGGTGTTGGTCGCGATAATCATAACGATACTCGTGTTGTCAGCTCCGGCAATTGCAAGCTGACTTCCGGGGTTGAAGCCGAACCATCCGATAAGAAGGATGAACACGCCAAGGGTACTCATTGCAAGGTTGTGACCAGGCATCGCGTTCGGAGAGCCGTCAGGATTAAATCTTCCTATACGTGGCCCGAGAACTATCGCCGCGGCAAGTCCGGCAAAACCGCCAAGAGCATGGACAACCAGAGAACCGGCAAAATCATAGAAGCCGAGCGCGTCCAACCATCCTCCGCCCCATTTCCACATCCCGCTGATCGGGTAGATGAAAGCGGTGATTACTACCGTATAGATCAGGTAGGCCTCAAACTTCATTCTTCCGGCAACAGCACCGGAAACAATAGTTGCCGCGGTTGCAGCGAACGCTACCTGAAAAAGAAAGTCGACGGCAGGATGGAGATTTCCTCCCACTGCATCAGGAGCAGCCATACTGACACCGAAACCGGCGAAACCGAACCATCCTCCGGAAAAGGCATCTCCGGGATACATCAGTCCATAACCTATGAAATAGAAAAGGATAACGCCGAGTGACAGATCGATAAGGTTCTTGAACAGGATGTTAACCGTGTTCTTTGCCGAGTTCAGACCTGTTTCGACCATGGCAAACCCTGCCTGCATAAACAGAACGAGGACCGCCGCAATGAAGAGAAACATGTTATCAATGGCATACGCATTGACAGCTCCCACATCAACGCTCTCAGCTGCAAGCAACGGTGGTCCGGGAATAACTCCCGTCGCAAGCAGACCGCATACGAGCAGGCCGAATGTTTTTGCGAATTTTTTCATGCGAGTAGTTTTTGTGTTACTAAAAGATTCAGGTTGTTTGATTGTTCTTGATAAATTTCTTCGACGAAATTCTGGTATCAATATAAAAATTTAG
>JAPHUN010000057.1 GCA_026193435.1 Chlorobium sp. | reverse complement strand
TATCCATTATCCATTCCCCAATCACCTCCCCCATTCGTCGCTCACCGCGGGCAGACACAGGGGTCTGCCCCTACTGGTTACTCGTCACTTCCCCACCACCTCGATCCCTTTCCTGAGCCTTCGGATGACGGTTTCTTTTCCGAGTACTTCAAGCATATGATAGAGGCTTGGGCCGAATCCTACGCCTGAGGTAAGTATTCTCAGCGGGTGGATGAGAAAGGCCGGTTTCTTTTCGCGAGGTGCCACAAAAGCCTTGAGGGTGGCCTCGATGTTGTCCGCGCTGAAATCAGCGGTATTTTCAAGCACATCGATAAACTCTCCAAGAACTTCATTGGTATCGTCAGCCCAGCGTTTCTCCACGGCTTTTTCATCGAATTCTTCCGGATCGAAATAGAAGTAACGGGAAAAAGAGATGAACTCATGCTCGAAATTTACCCGTTCACGCATCAGTTCAATAACCTGCCCGAGATAGTCGTCGCTGACAAGACGATCGACATCCATGCCGGTTTCTTTCTTTGCAAGCTCCTCCTGCAGAAGCGGCTTGATCGCGCTGATAATTTCACTGGCCGGACGAGCCTTTATATACTGTTTTTCAAGCCAGCCGAGTTTTTCCACATTGAACACCGATCCGGCTTTTCCGACTCTGCGAAGAGTGAACTTTTCCTTGAGTTCATCAAGGCTGTACACCTCTCTTTCGCAACCCTCACCTTCATTCCAGCCGAGAAGAGCGACAAAGTTGATGATGGCCTCCGGACTGTAACCCTTGTTGATAAAGTCCTCTGCGGCAACGTCCCCCTGACGCTTGCTGAGCTTTGAACGGTCAGGATTGAGGAGCAGGGGAAGATGAGCTACTTTGGGCGGCTCCCATCCGAAAAATTCATACAGCAGGATATGCTTAGGCATGGATGACAGCCACTCTTCACCGCGAATGACATGGCTGATCTCCATAAGATGATCATCGATAACGCTTGCGAAATGATAGGTCGGAAAGCCGTCTGACTTCATCAGAACCTGATCGTCTACAGTAGCGGAATCAAACTCGATAGGGCCGCGGACCATATCATCGAACATGATGGAAATGTAGTCGGGCACTCTCATTCGGACGACGAACGGAGCTCCCTCTTCACGTTTTCTTCTGATTTCACTTTCCGGCATATTTCCGCCCATCTCTTCGGGAAGCCATGTACGATCGTATTTCGGCTGCATCCCCTGTTTCATCTGAAGCTTGCGGTTTTCTTCAAGTTCTTCAGCGGAGGAGAAACAGTAGTAGGCTTGCTTTTGCTCCAGCAGCTGCTCACAGTATTTGCTATAGATGCCAAGCCGTTCGGACTGGACATACGGACCGAAATTACCGCCGTGTATGAAGCTTTCGTCAGGGACAATTCCCGTCACTTCAAGCGTGTTCAGCAAACTTTGTTCTGCTCCCTCAACTTTTCTCGACTGATCGGTATCCTCGATCCTGACGATAAAGTCGCCGCCCATACTTTTCGCGTAGAGATAATTATAGAGGGCTGTACGCAACCCTCCGACATGGAGGTGTCCCGTAGGCGATGGAGCAAATCTCGTTCTTACACGCTGACCTGGAGTTCCTTGCATAATAGACTGTAGAGAGGTGAGAGAAAGCTTTGATGGCACCCTGTGCCCTGATGTTCGTTGCGTTATATATAAAGGGAATGAATTTAAAAAAAAGAAGCTGTTATTCCTATAGCGCCCGGGCCTGCAAGACGCAGGAACAAATGTCAAATGACTATTGACTATTGAAACAATGTAAGACTGAAGACTGGTAACTGGTAGGGGCGAAAAATCTTTCGCCCTCCCTGTCTTCGTGTTTAGCCATTTAGCTATCCAGCCATCCAGCTATTGAGCCATCTTAACACCTAACTCCTAACACATCCCCATCTCGTCTCTCAACTCTTGTCTCTCCGGCCTCCCTTTCTTCCATTATTCAATAGTAAATAGTCATTTCCCCCTACCCCCCACTATCCATTATCCATTATCCCCCTC
>JAPHUN010000346.1 GCA_026193435.1 Chlorobium sp. | reverse complement strand
TCTCCGACAAAAACCTTTTTAGTATGCTCTTCACAGCCTTCGCAATAACAAGCTTTTATCTTTCCCTCAAAAATATACTGCCTTTTTCTTGACTCGACTAATGGAGGCTGCTGTTGATCTTTTTCTACAGGTTTTCCGGTATGCTCAACCGCTTTCTTTTTTCTGGTTTTCTTCTCAGCAGTCATACCTTGTTAAACAATGTTTTCAGACCCGCTCTGTGCCGGCTGGTGACGTATGTCAGGAGTGCTTAAATAAATAAATCTGCAAATAAAAACAACCTATATTTACGATACAACGCTTAAGTCAAGCGCTTGAATGAACATAGGTGACGGCAAATAAAAGCCGCAGGTTGTCCGTAGACCGTATGTCCACATCCGGATTCAGCGTGAGTGAAAGCATTTCGCGCGCTTGACAGGCTACCGGCATCCGCCCTACTCATCTGAGAAGATGAACAGCATCAACTGTTCTTCGATTGACGCAACAATGATTTCTGCGTCAACGCTTCGATGAGATCCGATTTGGTGAGCAGTTGCAGTGTACCGTCAGAAAGGGTTATCAGCACTCCTGAAGCACTTACCTGCAGCTTTTCGGAAAGTTCGGAAATAGTTGTCTGCGCGTCACATACGGGGAAAGACTGTTCCATATACCCGATAACCTTGGAATTCATTGCCTCATCATTCTCGATCAGGATGGAGAGAATCTTGTTTTCGCTGATGCTTCCGATTGCCGTTCCGTAAGACACAACAGGAACCTGGGAGACATCATGCTGCCGCATCATCTCGAACACCTCTGAAAGCGTATGTTCCGGGTGTGCAAAAATAAGCTCTTTTCTGGTTTTCAGACCGACGACATCTTCAGCTGTGATCTCGTCTTTCGGAGAAGAGGCTTTTCTGTAAAAACCTTTCTGCTTCATCCACTCGTCATTGTACATCTTGCTGAGATAATAGCCGCCGAAATCACTCAGCACCGAAACGATCACCGCGCTTTCATCCAGAAGGGCTCCTGCACGCAGGGAGGCAAAGAGCACCGCGCCGGATGATCCTCCTGCAAAAATCGCATCGTTCCTGAGCAGTTCGCGTCCGCAGTTGAAAGCGTCACGGTCGCTTACCTGAACAATATCATCAATGACATCAGCATCCCAGCAGTTAGACTTCCACAGTCCTCCCGCCTCCTCAAGCTCGTAAAGAGATGCCTCGCCCGCTCTGCCTGTATGAAAAAGCTCACGGTATACCGAGCCTTCAGGTTCAACGCCGATAACCTTGACTTCGGAACGTTTTGTCTTCATAAATCTGCCGAGACCTGAAATCATCGCGCCGGAGAGAACAGGAACGAACAGGTGAGTAATCCTGCCTTCAGTCTGTTCCCATATTTCCGGACCGGTATTTTCTCTATGCACCGTGCGGTTCAGGTCGTTCTCATACATATTGGTGAAAAAGGCATGTGGCAGGTTCTGAACGAGATTTTCCGCGACATTGATACAACTGCGTGGTTCTCCGGGCCTGGCATCTGAAGGCGTTATGACTATTTCAGCGCCCAGCGCCCTGAGCAGTTGCTGCTTTTCGCGCGAAATCCTGTCCGGAACAACCAGCAGTACCTTGTAGCCCCTTGTTACAGCCGCCATCGCCAGAGCGATTCCGCTGCTTCCGTGCGTCCAGTCGACAAGCGTCATGCCCGGCTCGACAAGCCTTTCTTTTTCAGCATGATCGATAATGGTGTTTGCAACACGACAATAATGGGTTCCTGAGGGATTCAGGTACTCTACCTTCGCCAGGATCCGCGGCGATACATGCCGGGCTGAACGATTGATCAGTACCATGGGTGTCTGACCTGTATTCATGAAAATGCTCTGCTGCCACATAGTGCTACAGGAAGAAGTGTTGAAAGAGTGTGGTCTCGTGCCTCTATAATGTAATGGACTTGAAAATCAGGAACAAAATATGTTTTTTACGTAAAGGCACCTCTTTATAATCAGCAATTGCATCACGGAATACCTGGAGAGAGGTTCCCCGAAAAGGCACGGCAATCGTTCCCTGGCTCTGCCAACCGATTCACGAAGTCCAGAAAAAGCTCACACCGTTGACTACTGATCAAATACCGTCTTCAGGCGATAGTCTCATGGCCGGGGAGAACCTCACTTCAGCATTCATCTCCTCATCGAACCTCGAACACAACTACCGTCTGACACGGAACAGAATTCCCGGGCACTGTCGGGTAATGGGTGTCGTGAAAGCCAATGCATATGGACACGACGCGGCAGGTACGTCGAAAATTCTGGAACGACTTGGTGTCCGGGATTTCGGCGTAGCAAACATCGTTGAGGCCGCTTCGCTCCGAAAGCATCTGACGGTTTCCGGACGCCCGGAAATTCTCGCTTTCTCTTCTCCCCTTCCGGACCATATAGCCCGGTACCTGGAACACGATATTGCCGCGACCATCTGTGATTTCGATATGCTTCGTGCCGCCGAATCAATTGCCTCCGCGCACAATGTACCGCTGAAGGTACATGTCAAAATCGATACCGGAATGGGGCGGCTCGGAACCACTCCTGAAAGCGCATTTCAGCTCCTGGAGGCTGCTGAAAAAAGTCCTCACCTCACGCTTTCAGGGATCTACACGCATTTTGCCCAGAGCACAAGCAGCGACGCTTTTACCGGAAGGCAACGTGATCTGTTTACACAGATCTGTTCCGAATTTGAGCACCGCGTGC
>JAPHUN010000083.1 GCA_026193435.1 Chlorobium sp. | reverse complement strand
TTTCGATCATACCCTCTCTACCATTCTTTTTTTTCTCTGCTGCAAACCTCGCTGCTATGCACCCGAACAGGCTGCTCAGGCCTCCTCCTCCCTCCTGTCAACTGTCACGCCCATACTGTTCTCGCTCTCTCCGGCAATCGGTATCACAAAGCTGAACTGCGACCCGAGATTCAATCTGGATCGTACTTCAACCTTTCCCTTATGGGCAAGCACAATATGCTTGACGATAGACAATCCGAGACCGGTCCCGCTGACTGCTCTCGACCTGGCCTTGTCAACTCTGTAAAATCGCTCGAATATTCTGCCAAGATCTTTCCTGGGAATGCCGATGCCGTTATCCTTAACCTCGACTCTGACCATATCGCCAACATTCGAAGCACTGATCATGATCTGGCCGTTTTCTTCAGCGACATATTTAATTGCATTGTCCAGAAGGTTTCTGAGCACAAGTTCAAGATACCCCCTGTCAGCGTTAACATACGGAAGATCCTGAGGAATCTGAACTCTCAGGACAATACCTTTTTTCTCTATCGCCCGGTCGAAAAGATCCACGACCTGATCAACGATATCCCGGAGACATACGGGAGCAAACGTGTATTCTATCCTGCCGGACTCAATTTTCGAGAGGTCAAGAACGTCGTTGATCAGCGCGGTCAACCGCTCACTCTCCTGTAAAATTATCTGAAGAAAATGCTTCGCGTTTTCAGCATCATCAATTGCCCCCTCCAGCAGCGTTTCAGTATACCCCGTTATGCTTGTAAGCGGGGTGCGGAGTTCATGAGAAACGCTTGAAACAAAATCTCTCCTCACCCTCTCGAGGTTAAGCAGCTTGGTAATATCATTCATCACAAAAACCGTTCCCTCAGGGATTTTGCTCTTGATAATCGGCATGGCACTGACCTGCAAAACTCTTTCACCGCGATCGGTCATGACGGTAACCTCTTCTTTCTCAACAGTTGAGCCTGAAGCCGTCATCCGCTCAAGAAGTTCAAACAGCCGGGAATCCGTCGCCTTGTGTCCTGCACCGGTCTTGATCATCAAAGCGCAATCGAGATTGAACAGCCTGCATGCGGCGGGATTTCCAAGCTTGATGTTACCGCTTGCGTCTGTAACGATAATAGCCTCTCGAATACTTGAAAAAATTGCTTTGAACCACTCTTCCTGCTGACTCATGCGATTCATTTCATCCGACATGAAATTTACTGCCCGGGCGAGCCTGCCTATTTCGTCATCACTATTGATCCCAAGCTTATTCGTGTAGTCTCCATGCAGAATGTTATCAGCGGCATCAGCGATTACACGAAGCGGCCTCGAAAGAAAAAGCGCGGTAAGCACACCGAAAACAAGAGAGAGCAGCAAAGACCAGAACAAGGCGCCTTCAATACCTCTGCGAAGCTCAGCCTCAAGCAGTTTGATGTCACTCAACGGCTTGGCAAAACGGAGAATGGCAAATGGCTTTTCTCTACCAAGAGGAACAGCTATATACAGCATATCCTCCTTAACGGTATCACTATACCTGGTGCTCTCACCGGAGCCTTCGGCAATTGCCTGTTGTAGTTCAGGACGGTTACTATGATTTTCAACCAGTGAGAGACGATCCGCGTCGATATATGAATCTCCGATGACATCACCCTTGAGAGATACAAGCGTCACCCGGAGTCCCAGGGCATCACCAACATCATCCGCCCAGAGATCGGAAAGCCGGACATCATCCCATTGCGCCGGCCGCTCGTCAAGAAGCATTCGATTCAGCTGCAATTCCTTGTATAAACGGTTTTTCATACCATCGTAGAAAAGCGAACGCAGCTGTTCCCCAAGATAGAAGTAACTGATGGCAACCGTAAAAAAAATGATAATTCCGAAAACCAGTCCAAGCCGGAACGAAACCTTAGCGTTTTTCACTACCTTCTCCGCTTTCCTCGAGCTTGTAACCAAGCCCCCTGACGGTTTTAATGTACTTGCCGGTTTCACCAAGCTTCTCCCTCAGCCTGGTAATATGCGTATCTATAGTGCGGGTATTTATTGTCTTGTCTACATCCCACACGTCGCTCAGAAGTGTCTCGCGTGACTGGGCATGACCCCGTCGTTTCA
>JAPHUN010000315.1 GCA_026193435.1 Chlorobium sp. | reverse complement strand
TCACATCCGAGAGCGCCTTATGAGACATAATAATTTTAGATAAGAGAAGTACCTGGAACTATGAAAGCAATGCAAGCAACAGGGCTCTATGACCCGAGTTTTGAGCATGATTCCTGTGGTGTGGGTTTTGTGGCGAATATAAAAGGTATTCGATCCCATGAGATTGTTCAGCAGGGATTGAAAGTGCTTGAAAAGATGAAGCATCGCGGCGCTTGCGGATGCGAGAATAATACAGGCGACGGTTCGGGTATTCTTATCCAGATTCCTGATCGTTTTTTGAGAAAAGCCTGCGAGGAGAGGGATATTGAGCTGCCTGCTGAAGGTTCATACGCGGTAGGTATGGTGTTTATGCCTCCGGATATCTCTCAGCGCCGCGCCATCGAAGATATATGCCGGCAGATGGTACAGGCCGAGGGACAGAAATTTCTCGGTCTGAGAAAAGTTTCAACCTGCGATTCCTCACTGGGTAACACCGCGAAATCTCAGGAGCCGGTGGTGAAGATGTTTTTTGTCGAAAAAGGCAAGGATACTGTTTCTGATGAGGAATTCGGCAGAAAGCTCTATGTTATCCGCCGCCGGATTACAAAGAGAGTTAAATATACGGCAGGACTTCTCGGAAGCAACTATTTCTATATCAGCAGCCTTTCCCATCGTACCATTGTCTATAAAGGCATGCTGCTGCCTGAGCAGGTATCGCTGTTTTATCCTGAACTTCTGGATCCCGATGTTGAAAGCGCGATTGCGATGGTGCATTCGAGGTTCAGCACCAATACCTTTCCAAGCTGGGACCGTGCCCATCCCTACCGTTTTCTGAGTCACAATGGTGAGATAAATACCCTGCGGGGAAACATCAACTGGATGAAGGCCAGGGAAAAGATGTTCGAGTCAGGATTGTTCGGCAGCAGCATAGAGCATATCAAGCCGGTTATCATGGAGGACGGGAGTGATTCGGCCATACTTGATAATGTTTTTGAGCTGCTTACGTTGAGCGGCCGTTCTCTTGCTCATGCAGCGATGATGCTGATTCCTGAGCCATGGAACGGGCGGAGTGATATGACGGAAGAAAAACATGCTTTTTATGAGTATCACAGCTGTCTGATGGAGCCCTGGGACGGTCCGGCCTCTGTGGCTTTCACCGACGGCGTTCAGATTGGCGCTATTCTTGATCGTAACGGATTGCGTCCATCCCGTTACTATATCACCAAGGATGATCTGGTGGTCATGGCATCGGAAGCAGGTGTGCTCGATATTGAACCGGAAAGAATTCTGAAGAAAGATCGTTTGCAGCCGGGAAAAATGTTTCTGGTCGATACTGCTCAGGGCCGTATCATATCTGACAAGGAGATCAAGGAGACGGTAGCCAAGGATAAGCCCTATGCGGAGTGGCTGAAACGGCATCTTCTTGAACTTGAGTCTCTCCCTGAAGGCACGGATGAGAATCACGAGGAAGAAAGCCTGAGTCTGCAGTCACGTCAGAAGCTTTTCGGGTATACCGAGGAGGACATAGCACTGCATTTACTGCCTATGGCCTCCAATGGCGTCGAGCGGGTGGGGTCGATGGGGCATGATGTGCCGCTTGCGGCTCTCTCGAACAAGCCGAAACTGCTGTACGACTATTTTAAACAGCTTTTTGCCCAGGTGACCAATCCTCCGATTGACTCTATTCGCGAAGAGATTATCACCTCAACCATAGTCATGCTCGGGACAGAAGGAAATCTGCTCGAGCCAACCGAGGAGAATTGTCGCAGGCTGAAGATCAGCAGCCCGGTAATTTCCGATGAAGAGCTTGAGAAGATCAGAACGATTGATGAACCGGGTTTCAGGTCGATTACACTTCCTATTCTCTACAAGGTCGAAGAGGGCGGAAAGGGGATTGATCTGGCTATGCAGGATATCTGCCGCAGATGTGAACAGGAGATCAGTAAGGGGGCAAATCTCATTATTCTTTCGGACAGAAAAAGTGCGGACAAGAGCATGGCTCCTGTTCCGGCTCTGCTTGCGGCTTCAGGTCTGCATCATTTTCTTATTAATGCCGGGCTTCGGACAAGAGCAAGCCTTATTCTTGAATCCGCGGAACCGAGAACCGTACATCATTTTGCTCTTCTGATCGGATACGGCGTTGGCGCGATCAATCCGTATCTGGCCCTCGAAACAATTCACGACATGAATAAGTCGGGCCTGATTGAGAAAGAACTCACGATTGCGCTCCTGCTGCGCATCAATGACCGGCACAACTTCTGTCGCGACTGCAACCGGCGCACTGACCGCGCCGTCATCAATCGCCGTGTTTTGCTGCAAAGCGAAAATCGCCACCACGGCAACAGCGGCGGCAATCGCCGCACCAGCGAGTGGTCGGGCCGCACGCACCTTGCTCACCGGATCCACAACGGTTTCGGCGACCTCCGGGTGCTCCTGCTGTTCGATCGCTGCCGC
>JAPHUN010000244.1 GCA_026193435.1 Chlorobium sp. | reverse complement strand
CTTTTGACTTTTGACTTTCACCTTCTGACTTACCCCCTACTCCCTGGTCTTGAGCACTCCGATCAGGTCAAGCCTGTTCAACCGATAGAGCACAAGAAGACCTGAAAATAACGCAACTATGACGATAACAAACAGAGCAAAAATAAAGTTGAAGCTGCTGAAAACAACCGGCATGCGATAGAGTTCCGAACTTAATCCCAGTGAGAGCAGAATTGACAGCCCTATACCGATAAGAAAACCGAGAGGAATCGCAAGGACAGTAAGAATTGCCTGTTCTCCGAGCAGAATGACAGCAATCTCCTTTCGGGTCAATCCCAACACACGAAGACTTGAAAGCTCCCTTGCCCTCTCCGATAGAGAAATCCTCGCCCCGTTATAGACGACGGCAAAAGCAAGTATGCCGGCAAAGGTTGTCAGAATGACAGTCGATGTCGTCGTACTTCGAGCGATAAGTTCTTCAAAACTCTCCTGCATCGCTTTAATCATCGACGTTCCGGCAACACCGGGCAGTTCCTTGAAATCCGCGAACAGCTGCCCGGATTTGTCCTCGTCAATCCTCAGATACGCGGCACTCACGATATTGCCGTCTTCGGTGAGACGATCAAGAGTATCACTACGCATGTAGGCCGAAAGCCCCAGCAGCTCATCGATGGTGCCGCCCACAGGAACCCTCGCGGTTCGCCTTTTACCCTGGAGAAACTCAACCGTCATGGTATCACCGGGTGTCACGCCAAGAACCTCCGCGAGGGTCGTAGTCAGTAGAATACCCTCTTCGGGAAGCTCAATCTGACGATTTTGCGCATCTACGAGACGTTTCAAACCGTCAGCGGTTTTGAGGCCGGTTATTGACTGCCGACGGGAACGATGTCCATAGATCAGCTTTGCCGGCTCATCCCGATAGAACTCCTGCTCCAGAACCCCCTCCATCGATGCCAGATTGTATTGGACAGAGAGTGGCCTTGGCTCGTTGAAAATAACCGTGAGATCTTCACGATGCTTCTCGCTGAACTCTATGAGCATGATATGGTTCACAGCATCATAGCTGTAGCGTCCGGCTATGAGAATAGCAACGGCAAAGGCGATCATAAGCACTGAAAGCGCCGCTTTCCAGATTCTCCTCTCCAGATTCCTGATGATAATACGTACAGAAACAGGTATTTTCTTCTGAAATTTCTTTCGGTCCAGAAAACCGGGTCTGTAGACGACCGGAGCTTCAGGCCTCATCGCTTCAGCAGGCGGTAAGGAGACGGCTTTACTGACCGCGCTGAGCGCGCCTACCAGAGCCGCTCCTGCGCTGAGCAACACCGACAGAGCAACCTCATTGAAGCGGAAATAGTAGGTCAGCTCGGCAAAATTGTAGAAGTCCTCATACACTTTGGTCAAGCCGAGACCAAGCCAGGCGCCGATGGCTGTTCCCGCCAGAGCGCCAAGAGCGACCGGAACCATGGCAAACCCCAGATAGTGCAGCCCGACCTCTTCATTGGTATATCCCATTGCCTTCATCACCGCTATCTGATCTCTCTGCGTGCTGACAAGCCTCTTCAGAACGATATTGAGCAGAAAAACTGCGACCGCGAGAAAAATAGCAGGCAGTATGGTGATCTGAATGCCCAACTGCTTGATCTCATCCGAAATGAAACGATCGGAGAGCTGTTCGCTCCTCCCGTATGCCCCAAGAGAGCCATATCGCCTGAACATCCGGTCAAGGCGCTGGATGACATCTTTTTCCAATGCGCCACGGGCAAGAGTCAGTGAAAGATCGTTGAACGCTCCGGTCATATTGAGAGCCGATTCGAGAGCGTCCCTGCTCATCCAGAAAACCCCGAATCGACGGTTGTCAGGGAAAAACGCCCCCGGCTGCACCTCGTAAATATATTCAGGGGACAGCCCTTTGCCGACGATAACCAGCTCTTTCCACCTTCCATTGATTACCGCCCCCACATGATCCCCGAGTTTCAGGCGGTTGGCGGTCATAAAGGTCTCGCTGGCAATGACCTCTTCAGGGTGCCCGGCCTCGATATAGCGGCCTTCACGGAGAAACAGGTCATTGAGAACAGGCCTTTCCCGGTCTGGTATCGAGACCAGTCTTCCGCTCGCCGGTTCGTTCAGTCCGGGGACATCAAGCGTTACATCGGCAATAATTCGAGACCTGACAGCCGCAACCCCGGGGATATTCCTCACACGCTCCATCATGGAAACAGGAGCCCTCTTTGCCTGCATGAACACATCCGCAAACCGGTAGTCACTGTAGTAGGTTGTTCTGGTGGTTCTCAGTGAATACTCCACGCTGCTCATGGAAACAAACACGGAAATACCACAGGCAACAACAGCCGCCACAGCCAGCATCTGACTTTTCATGCGTAGCAGCTCACGCAGCAATTTCCGGTTCAGCTGTTTCATCTCGTTTCTACCAGCTCAGTTCGGAAGGGGAAAGTTTTCTCTCATTTCGCTCTATCTCCGTAATCTCTCCGCTCCGCATATGAATCACCCTGTCTGCCATAGCGGCGATTGAAACATTGTGCGTGATCACCAGAGTCGTTGTCCCCAGTTCCTCGTTTACCTTGCGTATGACATCCAGCACCAGTTTGCCTGTTTCATAGTCCAGCGCACCTGTCGGTTCATCACAAAGCAGCAGTTCCGGCCTCTTGGACACAGCACGGGCAATCGCGACACGCTGCTGCTCTCCCCCTGAAAGCTGCGATGGAAAATGGTTCATGCGATCACCAAGATTGACTCTTCTCAACGCCTCTTCAGCAGGCATGGGCTGAGTCGATATTTCAGTAACAAGCTGAATATTTTCAAGCGCTGTAAGACTGGAAATAAGGTTGTAGAACTGAAAGACAAACCCTATGGATTCACGTCTATAGGCGGTCATTTCCGCTTCAGAAGCTGCAGTCATCTCCTGACTGTGAAAATACAGCTTTCCTTCCGAGGGAACATCAAGACCTCCGATGATATTGAGCAGGGTTGATTTCCCGCTGCCTGAAGTACCGAGAAGCACAACAAGTTCACCAGCATAAAAATCAACCGACACATGCTTCAGCGCATGCACCTCTACTTCTCCCATCGTGTAGATCTTGCTCACCCTGTCGACACGAAGCACCGGGCTGTCCGTCTCATGTTTCATGAAAGCATCCATCATTGCAGGTTTCTGTCTTGCTGTTATACAAATGTAACCATTAACAGCCCTATAGTGAACATACGCTCTTCGTTTCCTCCTCTACCGGTTGAAACCGATACAGAGGATCATTGACAAGGAACGATCAGGAGAACGCTATAGTTTATCACAAATAACAGCAGAACATAGCCTGATAAAATATTCTTCAATGGACACAGAAGCACTTTTCTCATGGTTCATGGGACTGGGCGATGAATACGGGGTCGACCCTGTTATTTTCGGTGCTATCTATATCGGAGCAATTCCTTTTTTCAGCATCTCTCTCGCATGGCTTGTCAGGAATATCAGGCAGAAAAAAACGGTGCTACTCCCAACGCTGCTTACGGGCTTCTTTTTCATTTCCGCCTATCTTTACCTCATCATTGCAGGAAAAAACGTGCCCTACTGGGTCTATGTATTCATTGCCATACTTATAGCTTTCGGATCGTGGTCCACGATCCGGAAAATCAGAAAACAGACATCTCAAACAGGGGAAAACAGATGAACTTCGATTTTGATGTTATCGTTATCGGGGGCGGCGCGGCAGGGTTGACAGCAGCAGGAGTCTCAGCTTCACTCGGAGCAAAAACCGCCATGATAGAGGAAAAAAAACTTGGCGGGGACTGCACCTGGTATGGCTGCATCCCGAGTAAAGCACTCCTGAAATCCGCAAAAGTGGCCCAAACCGTTCGCGAAGCTGAAAAATTCGGGATAAAAACGGGGAATCTGTCGATTGACTTTGAGGCCGTGATGAAGCGGGTGCGCTCCATTCAGCAGGACGTCTACCAGGAGGCAGACGCTCCGGAAATCTACGAAGCGATGGGAGTAACGGTTATCGAAGGCCGCGGAAGTTTTGCGGACGAGCATTCCGTCATCATTACAAAGGAGGGCATGGACGACCTGACGCTCCGCTCAAAAAACATCGTAATCGCTACCGGAAGCAGACCGGTCATCCCTCCGATTGAAGGGCTTGAAACAGTCCCCTTCCTGACAAACGAAACTATTTTCACTCTGGAAAAACAACCGAAAAAACTTCTTGTGATCGGTGCCGGCCCTATTGG
>JAPHUN010000137.1 GCA_026193435.1 Chlorobium sp. | reverse complement strand
CACCCGGCTTGAGGGTGCGTATACTGCCATCTTCGGAACGCACATAGACCGTACCGTTAACGTTTAGAACTGTTCCTATAATATCCATGACGTCCTCCGATTGGAAAATAGACTTGATTTCAAATCAAATAGCATTACCTGCAATGACTCAGGGGAAAGCGGGAAAAACACAGGGGGTTCAGAGAAGGGTGTTCCGGCCTGTAGCGCATTGCGTATTATTCACGCTAACCCTACTACAGTAACTGCAATATTTGTACCAAAAAAACAAAAAGAAGGAAGAGAGAAACAGAAAAACGTGGCTTATACCGCCTGCAGTATGGAGTTGGGATAAAAATAAATTGATTCCAATGGCGATTTTTGCTGATAAACTACAGCGACAAATATCGTCTTATTTTGATACAATGATACCGCAAGGCCGCCAAAAGGAATCACTTTGAGACGCAATGCACGCAAATAGCACAGCGAATTTTGTTATCGTGGACGCCTCACCCTCGCACCTCGATGATATCCGCCCACCTGGTCGTGTAACGTGGGGAAAGCCTTTCCATGCGCTGCTTCCACCCTGTCGATGACTCGATGGCAAGACGAAGGGTCCCGGAACCGTAGCGTTCGTTCACTGCATCGAGCGCACGCATGATCGCTGCACTGTCATCGTGTGAAGAACCGGCTTCACCGAACAATGAGGGTGTTACGCATTGGGGTGATGCCGCTGTCAATCCGTCGAGAATTACCCCGGCTTTCTGGTATGCATACCCTTCCCGGAAAATCACTTTCAGGATTGCGAGCGCATGGTTGACAATATCGATGGTGTTCTGCGTCACAAAGGGCAGGGCCGCAGTCCGCGATCCCCGGTAGTACCTCCCCTGTTTGTCGAATGCGTCAGTATGCGCAAACACCGTCACCAGACCGGCATAGAGCCCTTCCTTCCGCAGTTTCCAGGCACACTTCGCCGCGAATGTGCCGATTGCGTTCTCCAGCTCCCCGACCTGCAGGACCTTCCGCCCGAAGGATCGTGAAGTGCAAATGCTCTTTTTCGGTGGTCGCACCTGTTCCAGCGGCAGGCAGGATTGTCCCCTGAGTTCGCGGTGTACCCTTGCGCCGGTCACGTGCATCTGCCGCCGCACCCATTCCGGTCGCAGCCTGGCGAAATCCAGTGCCGTATGAATCCCCTGGGCCTCAAGCCGCCTGGTGTAGGCTCTGCCGATACTCCACACTTCATCAACAGGCAGGCTCTGCAGAGCCTTGCAGGTCGAGGCTGCATCCTTGAGTACGCACACCCCCTGATACCCGCTCTGTTTCTTGGCCAGATGATTTGCCGCCTTGGCAAGGGTCTTTGTTGCACCGATACCGACACTCACCGGAATACCGGTATGCCTCCTGATAGTATCCCGGACGGTTTCAGCCAGTTCATGAAGATCGAAACGCCCGAAACCGTGCAGATCGGCAAACGCCTCATCGATGGAATAGATCTCAATATCGGGAAGAAGGTCGCCGAGCGTGTTCATAACCCGCGACGACATGTCGCCGTACAGGGCGAAGTTCGGGGAAAACATCACGACATGATTGGTTTCCAGCAGCTCCTTATGCTTGAAAACCGGAGCCCCCATTGGAAGGCCAAGGGCTTTAACCTCCTGGGATCGAGCGATGATACAACCGTCGTTGTTCGAGAGCACGACAACAGGCTTCCCATGCAGCGCGGGCTTGAACACCCGTTCGCAGGAAACGTAAAAATTATTGCAGTCAATCAGCGCGAACATGGTAACAACTCCGTTTCTTGTGGTATTTTTCATAATACCATAACATCCCGAAATAACAGAATGACACGTTCATGTGCGGACGATTTGTCTTGTTCATACCGCTGCAGGATGTAGCAAAGGAGTTTCAGGTCAGTCAGCTCTCTTTCGGATTCGAGCCGGACTACAACATAGCCCCGTCCCGGAATGTGCCCCTTGTTATTCGGAAAACGGACAACCGCCTCATTCTCTCACGCTGGGGATTCGTTCCCGTCTGGGCGGACGATCCGGCGATCGGCAACCGGATGATCAACGCACGGGCTGAAACGGTGACCGCAAAGCCCGCATTCAAAAAAGCCATCACTTCCCAGCGATGCATTGTGCCGGCGAACGGCTTCTACGAGTGGAGAAAGACCGGCGGCAAGAAGCAGCCTGTATACATCAGACTGAAATCGGAACGACTCATGGCCATGGCCGGGATCTACAACACGTGGGTATCGCCATCCGGGGAAACGGTCAACACCTTTGCCATCATCACCACGCAGCCCAACGAGCTGATCAAAGAGATTCACAACCGCATGCCGGTGCTGCTGCGCCCGGACCAGTACGAAGAATGGCTGCAGACAGAAAAGCTCTCCCCCGAGGCCCTGGACGCCATATTCAAACCGTTTCCTCCGGAAGCACTGGAAGGCCACGACGTATCGCCAATGATGAATGCACCGGCAAACAACTCCCCGGAGAACCTCGAACCGCTTGAAGGACATCAGGGCATTATTGCGTAAACCGATCAGATACGCTTCCACGTTATAGCTCGGAAAAAAAGAAAACCCGTCACCCCGGAGAATCACTCTGGAGAAACGGGTTGTCACCATAACATTGGTGGAGATGGCGGGAGTCGAACCCGCGTCCAGAACATTGCTTGAAACAGCCACCACACTCATCTTCGGTGTTTTGTGTTTCGCATTCCGTTACTCCGCCGACAAAGTTCGGAACACTATTCCGGAATTGTATTCAACCGATTTACCGGAAATAAACAGTTGAAGCTTACTTGCGCGAGCCGTAGGCTCAAGCGCGGATTATGCCATTCGATGAATTCAGAGTAAGCGCCTCCATCATCGAACGATGGCTGATTACATTAACTTGTGCTAATCAGGCAGCCATTGCATACGAATAATCGTCTGCATCTAATAGTTACATAGACTTCTTTAACGAGTCCATCCATGCTGAAACTCGGAGTGCAACTGGATCGCACACCTGCCCTGTCAAAAGCCTGTCATCCCCAATATCAAAGAACACTACTTGAAAAGTATGATATGTATATATATTATTATTGTAACAGAAACAACACTGATACCAGAATCAACGTTCCATGCTCAAGAAAAAGCTGAAAACAACCAGAGTGCTTATATGGGGATTAGTATCATACCTGGTGATAGTTGTCCTCCTTACGTTCCTTGGCTGACAACTGTTCAGTTCATTCCGGGAAGCTCGGGAGAATTCGCAGCAAAATGATACTCTCCTCCTTTTGAACGAACAGTCCTTGCCCACATCCGCTCATACTCATCACTGAAAATAATTTCATCTGCAGCCAACGTCCTGTACCATGAGCCTTCTTCAAACTCCTTCTCGAGCTGACCGGGGCTCCACCCCGCGTATCCAAGGAAAAAACGCACTTCCCCTGGCGAAACCACACCGGAACTCATGAGAAAACTGAGCTGTTCCTGCTCTCCCCCCCAGAAGACACCTGGAAGCACCTCCAATGAACCATCGATCACATCCCCCCTTCGATGCAGATAATGCACCGTATCAACCTGCACAGGGCCTCCCATATGCAACGGAACATCGAGATCATCAAAACCGGATATCGCTTCACTGACCTTGATCTCCATAGGGCGATTCAGGATAAATCCGAGTGAACCCTCATCATTATGTTCACACATCAGCAGCACTGTCCGCTTGAAATTAGGTTCGAGCATGACAGCTGATGCCATTAAAAGTTCACCTATCGAAAGTTGCTCAAATTCATTAACCATGATCTATCCGGCATTTTCAATATATTCAAGCAGTTCAAGGGCATGATCCGCAGGCTTGACTTTCGGCCACACATGCTGGATACTACCATGCTCATCTATAAGATAGGTGACCCTGGCAGTGCCCATATATTCCCTGCCCATAAATTTTTTCAACCCCCACACTCCATAATCCTGCACTATTTTCTTGTCTTCATCAACAACAAGCCTGAACGGAAGTTCATACTTGTCGACAAATTTTTTATGTCGCTTTTCACTGTCAATACTGACCCCAAGCACCTCAACCCCTGTATTTTTAAACTTAGGGAAATTGTCTCTAAATGCACAAGCCTCTTTGGTGCATCCCGGTGTATCGTCTTTCGGATAAAAATAGAGTATAACTTTCCTTCCCCTGTACTCCTCAAGGGTAACGGTTTTTCCATTCTGGTCAATTGACTCAAAAGGCGGAGCCGGTGTTCCTGGTTCCAGTACTTCCATAACTGTTTACTCCAAAGATGGTGTTTTGCGCAGAAGAATCGCTCCCCGTTTACGCAAGATTATAATAATTTTACATGCTGTTTTTCTGTCAGATAGAATTAATTACACCAACAAAAAGTTTCTTTGTCGGAACATCAGCAGGAAGAGACCCGGATGCTCAGGGGACAAGCACCCACAAGTCCGGTCTGCGAAACCAAAGGCTGTGTAGGTACCTCACAGAGCATATGTCAGCATGAAATCACCAGCACATCACCCATGAACATCTATAAATATTGCCCCTCTTGCGGCACCCCGCTGAAAACAGCGACAATAGAAAATCGCACAAGGAAAACCTGTCCATCCTGCTCCTGGATTCACTATGAAAACCCGCTGCCTGTAGCTCTCGCCTATACAGTAAACCAGTCCGGGAAACTGCTCGTTGTCAGGCGAGCCCATCCTCCCGCCTATAATGCATGGGCTCTTCCCGGTGGATTTATCGAGTCCGGAGAAACACCGCAGGAGGGTTGTCTGCGGGAGCTGAGGGAGGAAACATCACTGAACGGCAGAATCGACCGTCTGATCGGCGCCTACCATCGGGAGTCGGAAATGTACGGTTCTCTGCTTGCTGTGGCATACAAGGTGATTGTCAGTGATGATACGCTTCAGATCAACCATGAACTCTACGAAGCAGATTTTTATTCCTGTGAGGAGATACCCCGGATAACCATTCCGCTGCATCGAAAAGTTATCGAAGATGTCCGGGATCATGAATCTCGAAACACTGAGGAAAACATCCCGTCCTTTCCTGTTCGTTCCGAAAGAATCACGTAAGATCCTCATCTGATGAGCAAAAAAATACTTCGCTTGCACGCTCATGTATTGTTGATAATTGTTATGTTTCCAAAGCATAGCAAGATATTGTTTTGTTCATATCATATCGAAAAGGAGGTTTTTTATGGCAAAAATCACAGAAATTGAAGGCATCGGCCAGGCGTTCGGAGCAAAACTTG
>JAPHUN010000215.1 GCA_026193435.1 Chlorobium sp. | reverse complement strand
TGACAAACCACTGCTCGGAAAGATACGGTTCCACGACAACGTCCGCTCTTTCGGAGTATCCCACATTATGCTCGTACTCCTCGACCTTGACGAGATTACCCCTGCTTTCAAGATCCTCTGTAATCCTCTCCCTCGCCTCAAAACGGTCAAGCCCCGCGTACCCGAATTCATCGATCATTTTGCCGTCACGCCCGACAACCGAGAGAACAGGAAGGTTATGACGGCCCGCGACCTCAAAGTCATTCGGATCATGTGCCGGCGTGATTTTCAACGCACCTGTCCCGAAATCAATATCGACATACTCATCGGCAATGACGGGAATATGCCGTCCGGCAACCGGGACGACGGCCAGCTCTCCAACGAGGTCACGATACCTCGGATCTTCCGGATTGACCGCGATGGCAACATCCGCCAGAATGGTTTCCGGCCTGACGGTGGCTATCGTGATATACTCTCCCGGTCTTTTGGCCAGGGCATAACGGACAAATACCAGCTTGTCCTTCCGGGGTTTCATGATCACCTCTTCATCGGAAAGCGCTGTCTGCGAGACAGGACACCAGTTGATGATCCGTTTTCCCCGATAGATCAAACCATCCCTGTAGAGAGAGACAAAAGCGTGACGAACCGCACTGGATGCGCTTTCGTCCATGGTGAAAAGATTACGCCGCCAGTCACAGGAGATACCGAGAGTCCTGAGCTGCTTGAGAATGAGTCCGCCGTATTCATCCCGCCATTTCCATACATGTTCGAGAAACTCCTTGCGGCCCAGATCGTGACGCGACACCCCGTCTTTTCGAAGCTTTTTTTCAACCACGGTCTGTGTCGCGATACCGGCATGATCGGTACCCGGCAGCCAGAGCGCTTCTTTTCCGGACATGCGCTGATAACGAATAAATATATCCTGCAGGGTGTGGTTAAGAACATGGCCGAGGGTCAGGCTGCCGGTAACGTTAGGCGGCGGCATCAGCACCGTATAGGATGCCTTGTGCCCTTCGATCACTCGTGAACTCTCGGCATCGAAGGTACCGAGAGACTCCCAGTGCGCGCTGTTCCAGCGGCCCTCCACATCATGATGATTATAGGTCTTTTCGAGGTTTGAACTCATTACTCGCTTATGATGCCATACGTAGATGCAGACATCGCCTTCCGGCAATGTCTGCATCTACCTCATTGATTGAACTGAAACACCGGCTCCGGAAAATTTCCTACTCCGATGTTTTTCCTTTTTCAGAAGCAGGACGCTTCGAGAAAATCTGATCGATAATTCCGTAAGCCTTTGCTTCTTCCGCATTCATCCAGCGATCCCTTTCGGAATCCTCTCTGATTTTCTCCACATCCTGTCCGCAATGGGTCGCCATGATCTCCTCGAGAAGTTTGCGAATCTTCTCGATTTCCCTGGCCTGGATAAGAATATCCGTTTCCTGACCCTGAACTCCGCCTGAAGGCTGATGGATCATGATACGTGAATGCGGCAGTGACGCTCTTTTACCGTTTGCCCCGCACGCAAGCAGAAACGCCCCCATGCTTGCCGCCATGCCGACACAGACAGTGGAGACTTCAGAACGGATATACTGAATGGTATCGTAAACTCCGAGACCGGCCGATACACTGCCGCCGGGAGAGTTGATATACAAAAACACATCCCGTTCAGGATCTTCCGATTCCAGGAACAGCAGCTGCGCCATAAGCAGACTGGCCACATGATCGTCAATAGGTGTTCCCAGAAAAATGATGCGTTCCCGCAGAAGCCGTGAAAATATATCAAAAGCCCGTTCACCGCGTCCGGACGTCTCAATAACCATGGGAACAAGGCTGTTTGTAATGCCCTGTTCGATTGCGCCAGAGTACATTTTTTTTGCCTGGTACTCAAACCCGAAATTTATATTGGCCATAAAAGTATTTCTCCGTTTCAACTGACAAATTTCAAATACAGAATGATGATCCGTACACCTATAAAACCTTTGCAGGCATTCATCCGTTCCGGCGCCGGCAATCTTTAACGGACAAAGCCGCATAAACAGAAGTAGCGACTTGAAATAAAGCAGGTTACATCAATCCCGGAATCCGTGGCTTTCCTCCCCAGCGCGTTCTTTTAACGAAAAAAATTCATAGCTGTGCCGAAGCATAAAATTTTTAAGATAACCTCCGGCGTGAACTATACAAGATCACAGCCCTGATTTAACGAAAAAAAACCGCTTTTTGCCGTCATGAAGTCGTGATTGGCAGCAGAACCAGGTAATCGGAAATGTGGTTTTCCTTTTATAACTTGGCATTGTCACCAGTCACCAGTCACTCTTCTCAACGTTTCACCATGAAAGTCCGCCTGATTGCCGTAACAAATCCGCTTGTCGAAATACAACACGAAAAACTCAGCCCTGAAGGGCTTATCGCATACTGCGCCAGAGTGTCGAGCCCGCATCAGGAGAATCTCGATTATGAGAAGCTGCTGGCCTACTGCATTAAAAACCGGCACTGGAGCATTTTTGAAATGGTTGACATGACGGTTGAAATCGTCACCTCACGGGCGATTTCCCCGCAGATACTGCGTCATCGCAGTTTTGTCTTCCAGGAGTTCTCCCAACGCTACGCCAAAGTCAATAATTTTGAAACCTGCACACCCAGAAGACAGGACAGCAAAAACCGCCAGCACTCGATAAATGACCTCGATGCATCGACAACCCGTTGGTTTACCGATGCTCAGGAGGAGATACGCGCGCTTTCAGTTGAAAAGTATAACGAGGCTCTTGAGAAGGGAATCGCCAGAGAGTGCGCGCGAATGCTTCTGCCGCTCAACACACAGACAAAACTCTATATGAAAGGATCGGTAAGAAGCTGGATCCACTACATAGAAGTCCGTACCGATGCCGGCACCCAGAAAGAGCACCGGGATATCGCGCAAGAAGTCCGGGATATTTTCATCACTCAGTTCCCCGTTACCGCTTCGGCACTCGGCTGGTCCGCTTCGGCAAGATGACCGAGCAGCTGTGAAATCCGGCCTTTCAGGTCCCTCCGATGCACAATCATATCAAGAAAACCGTGTTCGAGAAGAAATTCAGCACGCTGGAATCCCTCGGGAAGTTCGCGCTTGATGGTATCCTTGATCACTCTCGGCCCGGCAAATCCGATAAGCGCTTTCGGCTCGCTGATATTGACGTCACCGAGCATGGCATAGGAAGCACTGGTTCCCCCCATGGTAGGGTCGGTCATAAGGGATATGTAGGGGATTTTCTTTTCAGCAAGCCTTGAAAGCCTTGCGGATGTCTTGGCCATCTGCATAAGGCTGAAGGCGCCCTCCATCATTCGCGCCCCGCCCGACTGGGAAATAATGATCAGCGGCGCGTTACGCTCAATGCTTGTATCTATCGCTCTCGCGATCTTTTCACCGACAACCGATCCCATAGATCCTCCGATAAATCCGAAATCCATAGCGGATATCACAGCCTGACGACCGCCTATAAGACCAGACGCGTTTCTGCAGGCCTCGGTCTTGCCGCTTTTTTCAATCACTGCCTCTACCCGATCAGGATATTTCTTGGTATCGGAAAAGACAAGAGGGTCAGCAGCACGAAGGGTGGTACT
>JAPHUN010000318.1 GCA_026193435.1 Chlorobium sp. | reverse complement strand
GTGCTGCGTGCTGCGTGCTGCGTGCTGCGTGCTGCGTGCTGCGTGCTGCGGGGAAGATAGTCATGCCGCCCCGTGTAATAATAATATTACACAGGGCAGCATCCATCATCAGGTTAAGTCACCTTTGACGAGTGTGACGAGAAGAAAGTCGGCTGTATTCAGTAGACAATTGGCAACCGTAGGGGCAGGCCCCCGTGCCTGCCCGACTCGCATTCACAGAGAATGATTAAAGCGAGGAAAATCAGCAGATTGCTCCCATATTCACACACGATGAATTTTCAGGTAGTGAACAAATTTCACCGGTTCCGGAAACACAGTGCATCAGATCGTTGTCCCCACGCTTACCATCACACTCTTTCAGACTCCCCAACATGATGATACTGAACGGAATTGCCCTCAAAGGCGCTGAGAGAAATTGCAGCCGCCAATATAGTTTACGTAGTTGTGAACGTTCCCCTTCTCTGTGCCTTGACGGTTTTATATTCGTTTGGGTTCATGGAAAGGGCTCCAGTCTCAGCGTTGCTGCAATCTTATCCCTTTGTCGGGGATTGACGCGCGAATCCTCGGCATACTCATGCCATCGGTGAACAACTTCCTGCACTTCAGCGATGATGGTTTCGGCACGCCCGCGCTTCATGGAGGCGCTTTTCGCACATGCCTTGAAGTCATCCAGTAAGAATCCTCTCCGCTTGCCGTTCATCGTCATTTGATGGGTCGATGTCCACTCTCCTCCCGGTTGATAGCTGTAGGTCATGTCGAACGCCGGCGCGAGCGACCAGTTGCCCGACCTGTCCATCAGAAATGCAATGTTCTTCACATGATCATCCTGGTTGCGAGCCACGATATTGAACACCATTCGCCGGAACTGCTCTTCGACGGAAGCCATCGGCAAACCAAGGCGCCGAATGACCTGCAACGCCTGTTCATACCCGTAAGCACCCGCCTGATTGAAGTCGTAATGCGCCATGCCACAGAGCGACTGCATGTGCAGTTTGCCTCCATCCTCCAAACGGTCGAAGCGCTTCGTCATGAAATGGCGACGACCGTTTTCTTCGAACAGACGACAGGGCGTCATGGTGATTCCCGCATCCAGCGCCATGTGGTAGTATGCGTACTCGATTGCACCATACCCTTGTGGATCTTCCAGTTCCTTGTCCTTGTTGCCGCTCACCCCGTCGAACTTGAGCAACCAGTACTCGAACCCTCTTCCGGCCTTCACCTGGCCTGATCGGACTTCGTTGTTTTCCGGGTTCCAGGCAATCACCGCTTTGGCTCTCGCTCCGCCCGCGGAGGTACCAACCCGGAGAATCTCCTTGAGCGCAAGCTCCTTACCTTCATCGTGAAACCAGACTTGCAGATTGTTGCGGTGGATCAACACCTCCGAAGCCAACTTGACCAACCGTTCGATTTCGAGCGGTGCAGAGCCGGAACCCCCCAACCGTATGGCTGGAGCATATTCAAGGGCACCCATGCCCCGAGACCCCGTATAACAGAGCCGCTCGACGGCATTGAAGGCGTCGGGCGTGCGACCGGAACGGGCCAGCCAGGCATCGATCAGCGCATTGCCGAACCGGTCCGGCAGCGAATCCGCCAACAGTCCCGGAAGCCCGTGGAAGGTTTCAGGACGCAACGCGGGAAAGGAGTAGAGCTGGCCGGAAAGCGGCATGGTCAGCGGAGCGATTTCGATGCCGCTGCGAGAGAAGGCCGGATCGTACTCGAAGGTTGCGGTCGTAGCATCGCTACTGAGCGATACCGCCCCGATCGTGCGCCCCCACAGGTTTACCTTTGCTGTTGTACTCACGACTCGTCACCCCACTTCCAGGGTTTTTCTTCCGCTGGCTTCTTTTTGGTTCTTACTCGCTTTCGCGCCTTGCCTTTCAGCTTCAGCAACTCCATCGGCCGCGGCCCCGCTTCCGGTACCAGGGCCTCCAGCCGCTCCAGCAGCCCCAACCCCCGCATAACCCGGATCATGGATGACATCTGCGTCGTGGCCCCGGCCTCGACACGCTCCACCGTCCGCTTCGATACGCCCGCCTGCTCGGCAAGCGCTTCCTGACTGAGTTGAAGCTCCAGCCGACGCTGCGCCAACCGCCCCCCAAGCTCCCCGAGAATCGCCTCATCCGTCAATGTGCCTTCAATTTTCATCAATAGCCCTGGATTTATTAATCACATAAATCGCATCGTATGACGACATATAATGAAATATATTATTTTCTCGTCACAATTGACGAACAAAAAACCCCTTCCTTCCAGCAGATCATCCGGATCGTTTTGACTCAGTTCTTGATCAACCTAAGTTGAGCGATTGTTGAGCATGTTGTAGATGCAAGGCACAGGGGACGCCGCTGTAGTGTACTACCGCGAGTTCCCTGTAACGAAGCAGATGCAGC
>JAPHUN010000345.1 GCA_026193435.1 Chlorobium sp. | reverse complement strand
TCTCATTCGCCTCACATGGCGTTGACTATATGATGGTTCAGCGTGTGCTCGGCTGCAGGAATCTCAGCTCGGCCAGAAAAGCGATGATCGGGAGCGGGTTTTTTGTTTTCATACAGTTTACGGTATTCCTGCTCGCCGGATCGCTGATCTATCTCTATCTCGGAGATGTTCAGATTGAAAAAGACCGTGAATTCGCATCTTTCATTGTCAACAACCTGCCCGTTGGCCTGAAAGGCCTGCTGCTGGCCGGCGTTCTTTCAGCAGCCATGTCCACACTCAGCTCTTCGATCAACTCGCTCGCATCATCAACCGTGACCGATCTGCTGGGAGGCAATGCTTCGCTCAAACAATCAAGACTCATAAGCCTGGGCTGGGCAACACTGCTTATCGGCATCGCGCTGGTATTCGATGAAAGCGACAATGCAATTATCGTGCTGGGTTTGAAAATAGCCTCTTTCACCTACGGGGGACTGCTCGGCCTCTTCCTGCTGTCCATCACCCACCGGAAGTTCAATACCTTCAGTCTCGCGACAGGACTGCTTGCCGGCCTGGGAACGGTTTTCGCGCTGGAATTCAGCGGTATTGCCTGGACATGGTATATCGCATTTTCAGTGATCATCAATATTTCAGTTGCCCTCACTGTCGAAAGTTTCATGAAAAACCGATTCAGGGACGGCCGGCATACCGACAAACCTGTTTTCTCTAAACAACGTCTATAAGAGAAAACAAAAGCTTTGCTTCACAACTATTATTTCCCTAAATTTATTCAAAATACCCTTTGAATATCCCAATCCTTAACGGGAACAGAATTATGAACAAGAATTCAGGAGCCTTTGTTAACGGGGCTGCAGCATATGGAAGATTCCTCGAGGTCTTCATAGATGGACACTGGTGGGTCGTTGGTGATGCGCTTGAAAATATCGGAAAAACCACGAAGAGACTTGGAGCAAATGCATACCCCCACCTTTACGGTGGCGGGGCTTCTGCAGGATTGAAGGGTTCATCTCCTGAAGTATCGGGATATGCCGTACCTGAAAAACCGGTTGACAGCCGTTTCAAGGATTGATCCTTTTCACATGATATGCAAACGGGACAGCAGTGTCCCGTTTTTTTTTGCTCACCCTTTTTCTCTTTCTCACAATCACTCTATTTTTCCTGCCTGCTTTGACACTACCACGGTGATTCGTAAATTTCATTCAAGCATTGCTCTACACAGTCAAATTCACTATAACCCACAGGAGAAGGCACTATGTCTAACGAAGGAAAAGTTGATCTCGCCAAGTCAGTTTCCAGCACGGCTCAAAACCTCGGAGAGCTTGCCGTTGCCCAGATCACGGCTGTAGACAAAGGTATTCAGAATCTTCAGCCCTCCATCGACAACCTGAACACCAGCCTTACAGGAGTTCTTGAGACAGGAGCGAAAACCGTTACCGATACCATGAACTCACTCTCAGAACCGCTCAATTCGCTCATCACGACATTCGGAGACATCGCAGTCAAAGGAGTGGAAACAATAGGAGGAGCCGGATGGAAGCTTGCTGAAACAGTAGGTGCTGTCGGTAACACCATCCTGTCAACAGCACAGTCTGTCATTGGCACCGCAGGAAACCTCATTACCTCCGTTCTTCCCATAGGGAAAAAGATCTAGGAAATTTTTCTCTACACGCGGAAACTATCGCAAACAAGCCCTTTTTTGAAAAGGGCTTGTTTGTTTTAGACAAATATACCTTGTACTAAAAAAAGCGCGGGCCACAAAGCATCAGCCCGCGCACAAACCCGAAAAAAACGCCCCCGTAACGCTCAAAGATTTCAACCGTTAACTTGCAAGTTTGTCATAGTATCCCTCCAGACTCTTCTGGGCATGCTCCTCTTCACCTTCGTTGACAACCTCAAAAGTCTTATTCTTTGCCTTGTCAGTCCAGAGAGAAACAACCAGCAGTTCCGCGACATCTCCGCGATTTATCCAGCCGCTCCACAGTCTGTCGCCCTGATCAACATGAAGATCATGGAGCAATGGCCCTCCATCTTTGAGACCTCCCGGACGAACAATCGTATAGGAACGACCTTCTTTACCGAAAAGTCCCCTTAAATGCTCTTCCGCTTCAAATTTCTTCGAGAGAACACCAGCAAAAAGGTTCAAAGGATGATACCATTTGGTTACAGCCATTGAACTGACAAGACCGAAATGCTTCACCCCTGCCTTTGCGGCCTGATCAACCAGCCTCATGACACCGTCCCGGTCAACCTCGCCCGGAGAAGCGTCTCCAAAAACCTCGCTTGAACCCAGGGCGGAAATTACCCCCGCGCAACCTGAAACCGCTTTTGCAACATCCTCGTCACTCTGTATTCTTCCTTCCACTATCTCAACATCACCAAGAGTTTTGGCTTTTTCCGCAGAACGGGTAAGAACCCTGACCGGAACCCCGTAATGCTGAAGACGGGAAACCACCCACTTCCCTGTTCTTCCTGTCGCCCCGGCAACCAAAACCTTTCCGCTATATTTTGTCTTTTCTGTCATGACTCTATCCTCCATATGCAGGTTTATTATTCTACGTTCAAACTATGTATCTGTAACACCATGTCGATACATTTGGTTTCTAACGACAACGCCTTTGATTTTTTCCGGCGCATTATGAAACCTCTTTAAAATTTCCTTTTTTCCTTCAACACAAGACCGGAGAGGCAAACCCGATCAACCACTTTGACTTTTAACTTTTGATTTTTGACATGCCATGAGCGTCGTCCTCATGCTGATAGCCTCAGCCTGCTTTGCCACGATGGCAGCGATGATCAAGGGAATCGGGCCGTCACTGCCGATACCTGAAATCATTCTCTTCCGCAGCATCGTGCCGCTTCCATTTTTTTTGAGTGTGCTCTGGCTACGCAAAAAAAAGTTTGTTGTCACTGCATGGAAGACGCTTTTGCTTCGCTCTCTGTTCGGATTTCTGGCAATCAGCGGTTTTTATTATGCCTTGACTCATCTCCCCCTGGCCATATGCGTCTTTCTTGGAAAAACACAACCGCTCATCCTCGCTGTTCTCGCTCCATGGATAGTAGGCGAAAAAGCAACTGCCACTGTCTGGATTGCTATAGGAACAGGACTGGCGGGGATTATTCTGATTCTGGAACCTTCTGCAGGCTGGGCAACAGCCGCCTGGGCAGCTATCGGTGCCGCTTCGGCTTCGGCAATGGCACATCTGCTCGTCAGAAAACTCAATCGAACCGACGACCCGATAACGATCATCACAAACTTCTTTGTCATCACCGCACTCATCAGCTCCATCTGGATGGGCGAATCATTCATCCTGCCTGATCATTCAGAATGGCTGCTGCTGATTGGGGTGGCTCTCTTTTCTACCATCGGCCAGTACCTTATGACACTTGCATACAGAATGGATAATGCTCCGGTTGTTGCCGCGGCAAGCTACACGTCGATTATATTCTCAATTCTTTACGGCTACCTCTTCTGGAATGAAATCCCTCCTCAGTCAGCTTTTACAGGAGGCTTTCTTATTATTGCCGGCTCAGTTATTCTTCTCCGTTCACGAATCTGATTTCCTCCTTGACCGTCAGGTTGTATATATTAATCTCTATTGCTTCATTCGATAATGTCAATCGTGCTCTCATGAAAAAAACACTGATTTTTTCGATTATTCTTCTGGCTTTGCAGGGAGGGCCTGCCTGCAATACGACCCTCGGATTTGATTCCTCCACTCTTAAAGAGCTTCTTTCCGGTGTTGGTGAATGGAACTCCATGCGTTCCGGGCAACCATCAAGAAACATAAATCTGGACAAGGCAACTCTCGAGGATGCAACTCTTGAAAATGCCGACCTGCACAATGCGAGTATGGTAAACACAAGGCTTAACGGCGCGAAGCTCAATGGAGCAGATTTCCGTAATGCAAAGCTTTTTTCAGCAAGCCTGAAAAGAACAGATCTCAAGCAAACTGATCTGAGCGGAGCAAACCTCCGGGGAGCCGACCTGAAAAATTCCTATGCAAAAGAAGCAAAATTCATTAACGCTGACCTTACCGGCACCGATTTTCGATATGCAAATCTTGAAGGTGCAGACCTGACAGGGGCTGTTCTTGAAAACGCTCTCTTTTTTGATGCTAACCTCAGCTCTGCTGATCTCAGGGGAGTAAATCTGACCGGAGCAAAAATGCTCGGACAGGCAACGCTTCTCAATGCAAGAATTTCAAACAATACCATTCTTCCGTCTGGAAAGCGAGCAACACCTCTCTGGGCTTCACTAAACGGAGCCCGCTTCTCGAAAGAGACCGAACGTGCGCCGGTTGTTATGAAATTTGAACCGCTTCCGCCCCCTGCGGTTTCCGGCAACGCAACTGAAAGTGACCCGAAGTCCATCACCACCGACAGTGTTTCCGAAACACTCCTCATGGAGGATGTCACCGCGTGGAACGCACTTCGAAAACAAAACCCCGGAATGGAAACCGATCTTCAGGATGAAAACCTCGATGATGCCGGCTTGAAAGGTGCTGACATGAAAAAGCTCGATATGACAAGCTCAACCATGAACGGAGCGAAACTGGATCAGGCAGACTTTTCAGAGTCTGACCTGTCGAGTACGTCATGGAAAAGAGCAAGCCTGGTTGAAACCGTTTTCCGTAACGCGAACCTTCAGGGAGCAGATTTTAACCGTGCTTTCATGAAAAAAGCCGACCTGAGCGGCGCCGATCTGACTGGCGCGCAGCTCCGTGAGACGAGACTTCAGGAAGCTGATCTTAAAAACTCAAATCTTTCAAAAACCAATCTCTACGATACCGATCTCACGCGCGCTGATTTGAGGGGGGCTGATCTGACCGGGGCCAATCTCCTCTATACCATTTTGGACAATGCCCTGATTTCCGCTGAAACCATCACGCCTTCAGGAGATAAAGCAACTTCGGGGTGGGCGGTATTGAAAGGAGCGAAGTTTGTTCGTGAGAAGTAAAAAAGCTTGTTGAACTGTTGAATCGTTGAATTGTTGATTTGTCAGCATGAAAGTAGGGGCGAAAAATCTTTCGCCCTGAAGCAGCGGCGAGAACATAGAAGCTATTCAGCCAACAAGAAGCTGTCCAGCAGTTATACAACAATAACCGAGACAACCATGGCAAATGTACTTGTTACAAGCTACTACAGCAGATGGGATTTGAACGGGCACAAAGGAAGAATCGCTCTTTACGACTCGAGTAACCAGCTCATTGAAAACCGGATTTTCAAAGACCCTGCTGAATTTCAGGTCATCATCAGCATGCTCCGTAATGAAAAACCGCTCTGGTTCGACACAAAAGCACACCACCTGAGAACAGGATCAGAACCTGTCGGCGAAGGGGAGGATTAAGAAAAAGAGGGTGGCCTTGCTACTCCGGCGCCAGATCTGGAAAGCGGTTTCTGAAAACAATGTACTTCAAAAAATGCGCCTTCTGAAGGTTGGGGTCGTCCTTCTCAATTCGATGCTTTTTTCCCGTACGGGTGACAACATCTACAGTATCGTCATTATTGACACCGACAACCTTCCAGAATTTGTCTACAACGTAGTGGTATGTCTCACCGTGCTCAAGAGGATAGACATCTCTTGCCCGCGGTCCGGGGCACGAGGAACTTTTAGGTTTCTTATAAATAACCGGATCTCCGACCTGAAAAGCCATAATGAACGTTCTCCTCTTAGAATCAATCAAACATATACAACATTTGCATGTAAAAACTAAACCGGCAAATGTAACTATAACTATAATTAATTTTAAGAAGAACATTCATTAAAAACAACCTCTTAAGGATAACAAGCCTGTTTTATCCACTCTATTTCCCCTTTTTCCTGGTATTTGCCTCTTCGAAAGAGATTTTTAACCGTTCATCTTCCATTTCCGCACCTGCGGTCTTCAGCGTTGCAAGAGCCTGTGGCAGCACAAGATTACGACGGTGGTTGCCAATACGTATATTCAGTTCGTCACCTTTCTTGCTGATCTCTATCTGGTCTTTCTGAATCCCCGGCAATGCAATCTCAAGCGTATAGCCGTTCTTGACCTGCTCAACCAGCATCGTCTTCTCTTTATAATATACCTGCGAAGGATCTTCGTCACCATAAAGCAGGTCTTTCAGCGTATCGAGCGTCTTGAGGCCACAAATCTCCCGTGAATACAAGGGAACCTCCTTGACAGGCAGAGGCTTGAAATTCTCATGAATCTCCGCTCGATATATTTTCTGATTTTCTTTCCAGTACTGAAAATAGGGATCGGTAACCTCATCGGGAATGATCCTGTTAGCAATAATAAGATCGGTAGAGATATCGTAAAGGCTGAGATAGGCATGAGCCCTGAGAGACTCGTTGAGCACCATCCGCTCAGGATTGGTGACAAGCCGTACCGATGTCACGGCGTTATCCATCAGAATTTCCCCCAGCTTCTCGATTTTCTGATAAAAATCATACGGTACGTCCATCATCTCCTTGTCAGGCAGGGAAAATCCCGCGATCGGCCTGAATAACGGCTCTATTATCGGACGAAGCGTTACCGCGACTTTCTCCAGAGGCTTGTAGAAACGGCGCATGTACCAGCCGGCAACCTCAGGAATACTCAGCAAACGGAGCGCTGTTCCCGTAGGGGCGGAATCTATGATCAGCACATCATAATTCCCTTCGTTGTAGTGCCGGAAAACCCTGACAAGGCCGAAAATTTCATCAGATCCCGGAAGAATAGCGAGCTCTTCCGCCTGAATACCTTCAAGACCGCGCGCCTGCAATACTTCGGTAATGTATCGCTTGACAGATCCCCAGTTCTGTTCAAGTTCCTCAAGAACATCAAGCTCGGCGCCCCACAGATTTTGACATACCTCTTTGGGTTGATGTCCAAGCTCTACAGCAAAACTGTCGGCAAGAGAGTGCGCGGGGTCTGTACTCAACACCAGTGTCTTATATCCCATTTCAGCACACTTGAGTCCCGTAGCCGCCGCCATCGAGGTCTTTCCTACGCCTCCTTTTCCGGTCATCAGAATCAAACGCATACTGTTTTCCCGTTTTCTTGTTTCATTACTTGACAGATACGCTGTCAACTAATAAACCACATAGGGAGCGCAATAGTTTACCGTAACCTTAAGATATTCAGGTAAACAGTCCGGGTTGGAACAAAAAGCAGATCAGGGGTAATAAGGACAATTCCGTTACTTATCATGAGCGACCCGAAAAGAAAGATGACGAGGTGTAACGTATTTATCCAAAAAGGCTTAACGCACAAAAGCCATAGCAAAGCTTTGATTATACCTTTTTTTCTTATATTATGCGTTAAAATAATTCTGTTTATCAGGTATTTTGGAAAAAAATATCTTCTGTTCCCGAGCTTCAGAGGAAGTATTCATCTGGAACAGATTTTTTAATAAAACCCAGACAGTATGTATAACGGACGAATAGCATTCGCCTCGCCTTTTATTATAGTCATTTTTTCTCTTCTCCAACTGACAGGGTGTCAGTCAAGCTCTAATTATACATCGATACAATCGGGAATCTCAGCAGCACCGATTCCTAGCGAGATAACAAGCTCGCTTCAGCTGGAGCGTGATTCTCTTGCTGAGGCTGATGCGGCTGATGCGGAAGACGAACTCGGCAAACTGTTCATGGTCAAGGAAGGAAAAGCATCATACTATGCCGACAGGTTTCATGGCCGCCTTACAGCCAACGGTGAGCGCTTCAATATGCATGAACTGACTGCCGCTCATAAATCCCTGCCCTTCGGCTCCATGGTACGCGTGACCAATCTTAACAACGGCAGAAAAGTTATGGTCAGAATCAATGACCGCGGTCCGTATATAAAAGGGAGAATCATCGATCTATCACTCGAAGCAGCTAAAGAGATCAACCTGTTGAAAAAAGGTGTTGCGAAAGTACGTATAGAGGTCTATGAAGGCGATTCATAGACTGATAACGGATGCACCAGCTTTAAAAACTCCCGTGATTCCGCGGGAGTTTTTTTTGCCCTCTCATCGTTTCTATTCATTTTCACGATGCACCTCTACAACCGGAATCTCCTCGTCTACAGAGTGGACAACCAGAAGTATCGGACTGCAGCATACCTCGCAATCCTCAACATACTCTTCCGGAGGTTCGATGGAACAGTCGATAAGCGTCTCATTCAAGGCACCGCAGAAAGGACATTGGATCTGCACTGTTTTCATACACTCCATACCACCCTCCTCTATTTGGATTGCTAACGCAAAACACCTGACCTCTTTCAGTCAAAAATAATGAAATGTCCGGTCATATGCACTGCCATTCAGCACTCGATCTGCACAAACGCCACGGCGTAATCCCCGTCATGAGAAAGAGAGAGGCTGATTGCACTGTCCTGAATGCCAAGTCTCCTGTCAAGTACCCGCATAAACGGTTTGCCATGCTCGTCGTTGTCTATCTCCACACTCCTCCAGGAAAATCCACCTGAAATCCCGCTGCCGACAGCCTTCGAAATCGCCTCCTTTGCGGCGAAACGTGCTGCCACGCTCGGCATCATATCTTTTTTCCTTTTGCAGTAACTGATCTCCTTTTCAGTCAGCACCCGCTGAAGGAAACTGTCGCCATACTTCTCGAATGACTTCCTGATGCGCCTGATATCAACAATATCAACCCCTATATCACGATGGTTCACCATTCTCCTTTTATTAATTAAATCAAAGGCATAAACGACTCAACCCTTAATGGAGAAGATAGCTGTTAAAATTATACGCCAGAGAAAGCCCTAAAACATCCGCCTTGAAATCACCGTCAAACGCTCCCATTCTTCCCGCGGTAACAAGTGCCGACAGAGAGGGATGGAGATCATAACCGAGTCCGACATTACCCTGCCATACCAGCCCGGAGCCTGTGGCCAATCCGCCCCCGCCTGCCGCACCGACAAGGCCCTCTCCATTGACAAACACCCCGCCGATGAGGTTTTTCCTGATGCCCAGCCCGACAAGTCCGGTCATATACGCCCCGGCATCCCCTCCATAAGCGGCGAGTCCCTGGCCCGTCAGATACCAGTTCCGGTCAAGAAAAGCGTCGATCTGCACCCCGATATTCTCGACGTTCCTGTCAGCATGATGTGTTCGCCACAAATCGGATTCCTTATAATAGGTTTGATTGACAACCCGCAACCTCATGTTCGAAGGCTTTTCAGGAGACGGATCGACACTGTTTTTCCTGTCGGCAGAGTATCCTCCTGACCGGTACCCGAGCTTCAAAGCAAGAGAACCTGCTTCGAACGTTCCGTCCGGCGCTATGAGATACGCTCCCGAAAGTCCGGCAAACAGGCTGGGCGTCAAATAATAGTACATTCCCGCCGAAGCATCCAGAAGCAGGCCGCCTCCGGTGTCGACTCCCCCGCCTCCGCCTCCGCCGACAGATGCGTCAGCACTGACATAGAGATTATCTGCAACAGGTATCTGCGCACCACCTCCGACAAGAATCTGCATATACCCCCTGCTGCTCCCTCCTGCGGCACCTTCGGTTTCCAGCCTGGCATACCAGATATCATTGAAATATGACCTCCACTCGATTCCAAGGAGCGTCACATCATCCTGAACTGCTCCCCCGGTGGTTCGGGCGTCTGAAACCGGTTGCAGATCCCTGACAACAACAGCCAGAGAGTTTGACCGTGACTTGTCATGCTGTTTTTGCAGAGCGTGCGGTAAGCCGTCGTCTTTCCACCCATCTCCCATATAAGTATAAAACGGGAGGGAGAAACTGATATACGGCCGGGTTGACTCGATCGTACCGCCATTGGGAAATGTCACATGGCTGACCCCTGCTGAAAGCCTGCCCCATGAGCTTATATCATAGGTCAATTGCGCGTAGGGCCGCACCATCAGTCCGCCGCCGCTGAGCGTGTAGCCGCCTCTCCCGCCGCCTGCCCCGACAAACACTCCTGACTCGAGCTCAATCCGTTCGGTTATGGGCAAATGAAGGCGACCGTCGATACCGAGCGTGATAAAGCCTCCCCTTTCCCCCCTGACCGCCATCCATGAACCGACACCGAGAGAGAAATAGTCGCTGAAATAGTGATGAACCCCGAGCCCGACAACCCCCATATTCTCATCATCCGATACACGCCATTCTTCGTATATAGCAATCAGTTCCCCGTTTGGCTCTGTCTGCCCGTCCGAGGAGAGCGCCTGCTTGATTGGAACTGTTATTGACAATACGACTGCCAGAAGCAGCAGTGCAGAAATCCTTGCAGGATGAGTCATACGGCTATGGGTCTTGTCGTTAGCAGAACTGAAATAAACCGTGCCAAACTTCAACACACCTTTTAATTACGTTCATTTTTCGTACAACTCAAAAAGAAGTACATGACTCATTCATCGATAGAGATCTTTCAAGTGGACCCTTGTCCATGCTCCATCTGGAGCAGGTGTGATCAGCCCTATTCGACAAGAAAACTCTTCTCTCAAGTCAAAAACGCCAAGTTATTCAACTTACCGAACAGCGTTCCTAACCTACTAACCTGACTCTAAGTTACTTTGAAGAAAAATAACGAAGCCTTTTGAGCCCCTTATGTCATTTGCATTGCAAGTCTTTTTCGTCTTTTCCGTTTTTGCACTCACTTCCCGATACAGAACTGCCCAAAGATCACATTCATAACCTCTTCGTTAACCACTTTCCCGGTGATCTCGCCGACGTAGTCGAGGGCGGAGCGGAGTTCGAAGGCTATGAGTTCGGTTTCCGATTGTGCGTCGATCAGTTCCCTGGCGTTGCGGAGCGCGTCCGAGGCGTTGCGCAGGGCTTCATAGTGACGCATGCTGGTGACCAGCACGCTGGCGTCATGCAGCTTGTCCAGTCCTTCGGTTATGGCGCTCATGGCTGATTTCAGTTCAGCGAGTCCCGACCGGTTGAGTGCTGAAATGCCGATCACTTCGCATCCGGCACTTGCTCCAACCTCCGCTATCCTCTTCCCGCTTTCCGCCGTCCGGTCCGTCTTGTTTGCCACGACAAGCAGTCTGGCGTCAGGATAGCTCTGCCGCAGGTCGTTTATCGCTGTAATCTCGTCCCGGCAGGAGTCGCTGCCGATATCCAGCAGGTAGAGGATCAGGTCTGCCTGGGCGATTTTCTCGTAGCTTCGCCGAATGCCTTCGTGCTCGATTTCCTCCATCGCCTCGCGCAAACCTGCCGTGTCGGTGAGCCGGAACATGGTTTTTTCATAAATGAAACACTCCTCGATATAGTCCCTCGTGGTGCCCGGCATGTGGCTGACAATGGCCCGTTCCTCGCCGAGCAGGGCGTTGAGCAGGGTTGATTTACCGGCATTGGGCCTCCCGATAATGGCGGTCGCCACGCCCTCGCGCAGCAACCTGCCATGCTGGTAGGACTCCACGAGCTTGTCGACTTCATGCTGCAGATTTTCCATCTGCCGGCTCAATTCCTCGCGGCTCTGGAATTCGACATCCTCTTCACTGAAATCAAGTTCCAGTTCCAGCAGCGCGCAGGAATGCAAAAGCTGTTCGCGCAATGCGCCAAGCCGCCCGGAAAGCCCTCCGCTCATCTGGTTTACCGCGGTCCGATAAGCCGATTCCGAGCGGGCATGAATCATTTCACCGATCGCTTCAGCCTGCAAGAGGTCGATCCTCCCGTTCAGGAATGCGCGTCGGGTAAACTCACCAGGCTCTGCAAGCCTGCATCCGTTGTCGAGCAGAAGCTTCAATACATGCTTTGTCACCACAGGACCGCCGTGACAGGTAATCTCGACCATATCCTCGACCGTGAAAGAATCAGGTGACCGGAACACCAGCACGATCACCTCGTCAATCATCCTGTCGCCGTCATACAACTTCCCGAAATGAGCGGTATACCCCGGAGAGTCAGCCAAAGATGTTTCCGGCGAACGAACCTTGGTAAAGACCCTGTCCGCGATAGAAAAAACACCCTCACCACTCATCCTGACCACAGCAAGCGCGCCGACCCCTACCGGGGTAGCTATAGCTGCAATCGGCTCACCCTGGAGAGGAAGGAAATCTGGTTCATTCATGGTATATGGGTTCTGTTTACAGTGGGCGAACAACCACCTGATCCGGCAGCATGTCATCAGGAAGTTCAATCATAGTAAGGATCAGAGAGGCAACATCCCCGGTCTTCATCAGTTTTTTCGGCTCGATGCCCGCATGCTCGAAAAACTCCGTTCCCGTTGAGCCGGGGTTGATACTGCAAACACGGATTCCCTCCTCGCGAAGTTCTTCAACGAGTGCTTCGGAAAAACCATTCAGCCCGAACTTGGATGCACAGTATGCGGACCCGTTCCCGAACCCGCGCTTCCCGGCAATCGAAGCGACATTGACAATCGTTCCCCGTCCGGCCTCTTTCATACCGGATACAACTCTTCGGGTACAGAGAAACGCTGCCGTCAGATTGGTTGCTATCAGCCTGTTCCAGGCTTCAGGGTCAAGCGTCTCAATGCTGCCAAAGAGACCGAATCCCGCATTGTTGACCAGCAGATCGACGCGCTGATGCGCACGTAAAACAGTATCGAATGCCCGATCAATTTCCTCCTGCTTTGTCACATCCGTCTGCATCCAGGTAAAGGAGGGATGTTCGACAACAGACCGGCGCCGGCTGAAACCGTATACCGCCGCGCCTTTTTGCGCCAGCATTGTACAAAGCTCCTGTCCGATGCCCGAACTTGAACCCGTCACCACCGCAGTTCTGCCTTTCAGATCCATAGCTTCATTGTTTTTCTCCCTGTATGCTCATCTCATCAAAAGTAAAGAAAAACGTTTAGAAATATTAACTTTGCCAGCAGACAACCTATCTGCCGACTAACGGAATAAACATCTTGCCTCATCCCCATGGAACAATCAGGGAAGCGAACTATCGCAGAGCTCAGAGACGACGTACTCAACAATACAGGCGGCAGCATACAGGAAAAATTCAACCGGGTGATCTCGCTGGTGCAGGTGCTCCGCTCGGAATGTCCCTGGGACCGTAAACAAACCCCGGAATCACTCACGCACCTTCTCCTGGAAGAGAGCTATGAACTGGTACACGCTATCGATGAAAACGACGACCAGGAACTGAAAAAAGAACTTGGCGATCTCTTCCTCCATGTAGCCTTTCAGGTGCTGATGGCCGAGGAGTCGGGCAAGTTTACCTTTTCCGGGGTGTTCGATGCCCTCTGCGACAAGCTTATCAGCCGCCACCCTCATGTTTTCGGCCAAACCGTTGCCAGGAATGAACAGGAAGTCCTCAAAAACTGGGAATCCCTGAAACTGAAAGAAAAAGGCCGAAGAAGTCTTCTCGACGGTGTACCAAAAGCCATGAGTGAACTGCTTCGCGCCTATCGCGTCCAGAAAAAGGTTTCCGGTGTCGGCTTCGACTGGACAAACGAGGAAGGGGTGCTCGACAAGTTGGCTGAGGAGATCGAAGAGCTCAAGCAGGCGTCTTCAAAGGAGGAAAAGGAAGAAGAGTTCGGCGACCTCCTCTTCACCATCGTCAACTACAGCCGTTTCATCGGCACCAACCCCGAGGACGCGCTCCGCAAGTCAACAAACAAGTTCATGAAACGCTTCATGGCCGTCGAAGAGCTGGTTCGTCAATCAGAAAAAAGCTGGCAGGAACATACCGCCGAAGAACTTGATGCGTT
>JAPHUN010000151.1 GCA_026193435.1 Chlorobium sp. | reverse complement strand
GATGTCTGAAAACAACAGGAATCTGGAGTACGGGGTGAATGATGTGCCGCCTGCGGGACATCTTGTCATTCTCTCGATACAGCACGTTCTTCTGATGTTCGTTTCTGTGGCGCTGCCTGTTATCTTTGCAGGTCAGATGAGCGAATCTGCAGAGTTTGCCGCTACGTTGGTGACGTTTTCCATGATCGCATCCGGTCTTGGTTCCATATTGCAGTCTGTCGGATTGCCTTTTATCGGTTCAGGCTACCTTTGTCCCAATGTTTGTGGTCCTTCCTATTTCAGTGTTTCATTATCGGCAGCGTGGATCGGCGGTCTTCCCCTCATGCGGGGAATGATTATGATCGCCGGACTTATCGAGATGTCTCTTGCTCCCGTTGTCCAGAAGCTCAAACATGTGTTCCCTAAATTCATAGTCGGGCTCGTTGTCGCTATGGTGGGGGTAAGTGTCATTAAGATGTCGGTAACCTCTCTTTTCGGGCTTGAATACAAGGGGGACGCTATTCGAAGTGAAGATATTCTCATTGGCCTTACTTCTCTCATGGTTATGGTGCTCAGCAATCTTTGGGGAAAAGGGTTCATGAAAATCTACTGCCTTTTGATCGGCATGTTTGCCGGATGGATATTCGCCTGTATTCTTGAACCGGAATATCTGCTGAGTCTGGCAAAGGTGAGCCAGAAACCATTTTTTGCACTTCCGGTTATCGGGCCGCAATTTCATGACATCAGGTTTGATTTCGGACTGCTCATACCCTTTGTGGTTATTTCCATCAGCGGATCGCTTAAATCTTTTGGAAACCTTCTGGCTGCCCAGAAAATATCCGAACCTGAACGTCAGTCGGTTGATTTTGTTCCGATCAGAAAGGGGCTGCTTGCAGACGGTTTTTCAACGTTTCTCGCCGGTTTGCTGGGAGGCATGGCGGTTGATACGTCGTCGAGCAACATCGGGCTTGCCGGCTCCACAAGAGTGTTGAGTCGCTGGATAGGCGTCACAGCCGGGATTATCTTTATCGTGCTTGCTTTTTGTCCCAGACTTACGGTCGTTTTGACGCTCATGCCGAAACCTGTTCTTGGTGCTTCAATCATTTTTGCCGGATGTTTTATGATCTGCACCGGGTTGCTTGAAATGTTCGGTGAAGAGTGGGATTCACGAAAAACCTTTGTTGTCGGAATTTCACTGATTTTTGGCTTGAGTACGGCCTTTCTGCCGGAGCTGTACGCGCGCGCGCCGGTCATGATAACCATGTTTTTTACCGATCCTCTGCCAACAACCACCGTTCTTGCTGTGATTCTCCACCAGGTGCTGAACCTCGATCTGCTGGCTGCAAGGTTGATGAGAAAAAAGGTTGATGCATAACTATTGACATATGAGGCAATTAACGGTGTTTTTTCACTATCTTGAAACAAACAAAAATCAATTACAATGGAACACGCAGTGCTTCATCCCCGGTTGTCTGCTTGTGATCCGATACAGGAATAAGCGATATGTCCTCAGCACCATGGATCGAGCATTATGACAAGGGAGTTCCTGCTTCTCTGTCGCCTTATCCTCATCATACCATAGTCGATATTGTCCGAAATCGGGCGGCTGATTATCCCGACAGGACCGCGTTATTTTTCAAGGGATCTTCCATGACATGGTCCGAGCTGGACAGGCTGAGCAATGCGCTCTCGGCCGCGCTGGTTTCAGAAGGGCTGAACAAGGCAGATCGTGTGGCGCTGTTGATGCCGAATTCTCCTCAGATGATACTCAGTGAGCTGGCTATCTGGAAGGCGGGGGGTGTAGCGGTACCGATTAACCCTCTCTATACCGGGCATGAGCTGGAGCATGCAATGAAGGAGTGCGGGGCGGAGACAGCTATAGTACTTACCCCGTTTTACCGGAAGATCAGATCGTTGCAGGCTTCTATTGGTCTGCGAAAGATTATAGCGACCAATATCAAGGAATATCTCTCGCCGTTAAAAAAAGTGCTTTTTTCTCTTCTGAAGGAGAAGAAAGATGGCCATGCCATAGTGCTTGAACCGGGTGATCTCTGGCTTGGAGAGATGATTGCCGGACATCGTGACGCACCTTGTCCTGAAAGAGGCGTAACGCCGGAAGACATGGCTTTATTTCTGTTCACCGGCGGTACTACCGGACTGCCCAAATGCGCGGTATGTACTCATAAGGCATTGGTGGTCAGCGGGATGCAGATCGCACGGTGGTTCAGTGTCGTGCTTGACCGGGGGGAAGATATCATAATGCTCAATATGCCCCTGTTTCATGTTTATGCTCAGGTGGGGATACTCGGAGCAGCTATTGTCGATGATTATCCTTTCGCGCTTGTTCCGAACCCTCGTGATCTCGATGATCTGCTGGTTACCATAAAAAAGCTTAAACCGGCAGTTCTTCCGGGTGTTCCGACACTCTTTTCAGGTTTGATCAATCATCCCAGGACACGTAAAGACTGCACTGTTCTGGGTTCACTGAAGCTCTGTGTTTCCGGAGCAGCCCCTTTGCTGCTTGAAACCAAGAAGCGGTTTGAGGAGCTGACAGGCGGCAGAATCATCGATGCATACGCTCTGACCGAGTCGATGATCGCTTCCGTTCTTACCCCTGTGCTGGGAACCTATAAAGAGGGCTCCGTGGGCATACCGGCTCCAGACGTGGAGATTCGTATAGTCGATCAGGAGAGCGCCTCCCGTGAATTGCCGCTTCATGAAGTCGGAGAAGTGATAATGCGCGCTCCCCAGCTCATGAAAGAGTACTGGCAGCGTCCGGAAGAAACCTTGACGATTCTTCGCAGCGGCTGGCTGTACACCGGCGACCTTGGTTACCTCGATGAAGACGGTTATCTGTTCATCATCGACAGAAAAAAGGATGTCATCAAGCCCGGCGGTTTTCAGGTCTGGCCGCGGGATGTTGAAGAGGTTATCGCGTCACATCCGGACGTAGTCGAAGTTGGCGTCGCGGGTGTACCCGACGACCATCAGGGAGAGGCCGTCAAAGCCTGGGTCGTGCTGCATGAGGATCGTGTGCTCGATGCTGAATCACTGCGTGAGTTTTGTAAAAAGGAACTGGCGGCCTATAAGGTGCCGAAGTATATTTCTTTTACGGAGTCCCTGCCGAAAACCCTGGTAGGAAAGGTGCTGCGCCGCAAGCTTGTCGAAGAACATTGCCAGGCTGCTGCGAATGGGTGATCTACATTCTTTTTTCGTTTTTTTTCTTAACTTTCATTCAGCGTTCAGGTACCCCCGGCCATCTACGCAGAGCTCTCGAACCTTTCGCGTATTTTGTGATCCCGAAGAGTCTCAATGCTTCGTCGCTCTTCAAGCTTGGTCGCGGCCGGACGGTCAGGTCACTATTCCGTTTCCCTTGAACGCGCAGCATGCGCGCAAATGCCATCAAAGGAGGCCCCCATGTCCAACGCCATTCTTCTCAACTGGATCAACCTGTCCGGCGCGTTGTCCGGGCTGACAAAAAAAGAACAGCCTCTCGGTTCGGGACAGATGAAGAAAACATTCGGAAATCTTGTGAGCTGGTACGAACAGTTCACGGATATCTCTCCGGAGCAGCTCGGGGCGGCCTCGAAGCAGTACGGCCCGCTTGTCAAACAGGCTTCGAAAAAGGTCCCGGACAGTATTCACGGCGCGGTCTATTGCGCAGTGGACTTTCTTCATTCCTACCTTGAACCGGTGGAGATCGTCAACATGTACGGTTTCGGGGCGTCACGGAAAGATCGTGCGGCTCTTGTCTCCATGAAGAAGGGCATGGAGCGGTTTCATATCGAAAAAATGGATTCGCTCGGCTGGCTGGTCGAGTGGCTGGAAAAGGTCGATCCGCTCTTTCCGGCACAGACCGTCAAAAACAAGCTCGCATGCTGTTTTGCCGGTGTCGATCAGAAACATTGCTTTACCAACGCGCGCCAGTGTATTTACGAACCGAGGCTGTCCTGGATACGGACTCCTTCGGTGACGTTGGCGGGATTGGCGGCAAACGACGATTGCTGCCTTGGTTCGACTCTTTCCTCCTGCTCGGGCGGAACGCTTACCTGTGATTGTGTTTCAGGCAATACAGGTTGTGATTGCAAGGCGCCCAATAAACTCTGCGGTCAGAACGATAAAAGCATGGACGTCACGGCTTCCGGCTTCAGCGATGTGTATTGCCAGGCGCTCGATCCCCGTGAAGAGATAGACAGCGCTGTCCGGCTCGCCTGTCTCGTTCTTGATGCGGCGTCAGCCTCCGATTGTATGCTGGATGGCAGAGGGATGACGTACAAAGGTCCTTTGAGCCGGACGCTCGACGTTGCGAAAGGCCGGTTTATGGTATCCCGGTCGGGAATACCGTTCAACCTCGGTCGTCTTGTCATGAAGGCCGCTGATTGTCAACAGACCGGTTTCTGTCCGCCCAAAAGCGGAGGATGCGGAGGACTTTGCTGAATGAAGCTCTATCCTTCTTTTTATACTGTCGCCGTACCTGAAGGCAACGAGCTGTTGTTGTTCAATACCCGTACTCTCTATTTCGGTCGTCTTGACGCTGCTCTCTACCGAAATGTGCTCGTTCTCGTCGATGATCTCAACTGCGGACGGGTGGAGAAGAATTCTGACGAGGACGTGCGGTCGACAGCTTTTCTGCTGCGTCAGAAGGGATTTTTCGTCGAGGATCCCGTGCGGGAGCGAGAAGGCGTTGCGTCCCGTTTCGAGTATCGAAGGAAAAGAGGCGGGCATCTCGGTCTGACCATAGCGCCCACGCTCGATTGCAATTTTTCGTGTCCTTATTGCTACGAGCGTCCCGAACGTTTCACCATGAGTCCCGAAACCGTTTCGCGTATAGCGGAAT
>JAPHUN010000019.1 GCA_026193435.1 Chlorobium sp. | reverse complement strand
ATTCCGGCTTTATACAGGAGCGTTACAGCCAGCCCTGCGAGGAAAACGACAAACTGGATCGGTGCGAGGATACCCTGAGTTGTTGTCCAGACTGAAGCGTTTCTTTTTTCCAGTTGTTCGGGAGTATAACGAGGCATACATGTAAATTTTGTCCGGTTTATGACACTATGGCGTCGAAGTAAAAAAAAGCTCAGGAATATAGAAAAAATTGCCTGTATGCCCCAATGCTGTCACGTCGCTATTCCAGTTCCCACGCATACGCGTTATAAAGGGTGGAAAGAAGGTTTACTTCTACATTTTTTACCCGGTTGCTGAACCCTTCAAGTTCGTCATAGTAGTAGAGGAAGGTTCTCGGCTGTTCATCATGCAGGATTTTCTGGTACTCTTTCCACAAGATGAGGCTTTCGTTTTCAGGCAGGGGGGTGTTAAGGCGGCTGATGACGCGGTCCAGGGCCTGATTCTGAAAAGCCGAAGAGTTGAAAGTGCGGTTTTTGAAGTCCGACCCCCAGATGATAAGCTGAAACGGAAGTGTTTCTGCAGCTAATCCCGACAGGGCGGCATCGTACCGGAACTCGTTCTGGTTTTTCAGAAAAATGAGTTTTTCATCTATTCTCAGTTTACATTCTATACCGATCTCGCGGAGGTTCTGCTGGATAATTGTTGCTGCATAGTTCCTGCGGGGATTACCTGCCGGGGCAGCAAGCGTGAATGAAAACCGTGTGCCGTTTTTCTGCAGGATGCCGTCCGGTCCCGGCTCCCAGCCTGATTGCCTGAGCAGCGATTCGGCCTTTTGCGGGTCGAATGCGTAAGATCCAAGCGATGTGTTTGCGATAGCTTCATATGCAGGCGAGAGGGAGGTGTTGACAATGGTGGCATGTTCAGGGCCCATAAACCCGTCAATTATCGACTGGCGGTCTATGGCATAGGTCATGGCCTTTCTTACCCTTTTGTCTCCGAAAAAGACATTCGGTTCTATTTTTTTGTTTTCCCTGTACTGCTCGCCGTCGATGTTGAGCCAGACAATACTGTCAAAGTAGCGGTTTTGTACGGGTTTGATCGAGATCTCCGGATTGCTTCTTTTCAGCTCTTCAAGATCTTTGGGGTTGATACCGCCAGCTGAAATAACTGCGTCGAGCTGACCTGACTTAAGCATCGTCAGTCGGGTTGTGTACTCTGGAATGATGATAAAGCTCATTTTCGAGATAGCAGCAGGCTGGGGGAGCACGGAAGTTTTATTTGATTCAAGCAACAGCTTTTGCTGACGCGCCCACTCTTTTACCTTGAAGGGGCCGGCTCCGATGATCGGTGTTTCTGCAGCTTTCATCCGGATTTCTTCAGGAGGGATCGACTCGAAAATATGTTTTGCGACAGGCATCAGGTCATTAAAATGATCAAGAATGATTGCCGGGGCCATCGGTTTCATGAAAGTCAGGACAAGCGTTGTGTCATCAGGAGTTTCAATGCCGTTGTCAAAGTCAATACTGCCGTCATCGAGGAGGAGCAGGTCGTTGAGGTAATCCTGGCGCGAACTGGCGATATTCGGGTCGGCATAGAGCCGGTAGGAAAATTTGAAATCATGTGACGTTACCGGCACACCGTCTTGCCATACAGCGTCTTTCCGGAGATAAAAGACGGCTTTTCTTCCGCCTTCGGTGAACTCCCATTTCTCAGCGGTATTAGGTTGAAATGTAATGGTGCCAAGCTCAGGGTCATAACTTGGTTTGACCAGGGAAGGGAAAATCAGGTTGCAGACTTCTCTGGAAAGGGAGAGCTGGATGAGAAGAGGGTTGAGGTGGTCGAAATCCGCGTCAACGCCTATGGCAACCTGGTCTGAACGATATTCCCTTGTACTGTCGCTGCAAGAGGAAAGCGTTGAAAAAAGAAAAAGAATTGCTATCGAAAATACTATTTTTTGCATGGCCTCGGTTTTTGCGGGGAATAAGATACTATTGAAGAATTTAGAGAATTTCGGACAATTTGAAACGCTGACCAAAAAATGAATACGGAACACTGCGACGTCCTGATTATCGGCGGAGGGCCTGCCGGCGCTTCAGCCGCGATATATACGGCGAGAGCCGAGTTAGAGACTCTTGTGCTTGACAAAGATCCTCATGCCGGAGCTCTTGGCATGGCCCACATTATCGCCAATTACCCCGGAGTGCGTCCTGATATTTCAGGGATGGAGTTACTGGATTCCATGAAAAGCCAGGCAGAATCTTTCGGCGCCCATTTTATGAGAGAAAAGGTGACCGGTATCGATCTCAGGGAGCGGGAAAAGGTTGTTTTTACGGCAAGCGGCAAGCTGTTCAGGGCGAAAGCCCTTATTCTGGCTACCGGATCGATGGGCAAGAGCCGGGAGATTCCGGGCGAACGAGAGCTTGTCGGTGCTGGAGTAAGCTATTGTGCCACCTGTGATGCCGCCTTTTACAAAGGGCAGGTTGTTGCCGTTTCAGGTCGAACCGGCGAAGCGGTAGAAGAGGCGAAGGTGCTCTCCCGTTTTGCCGGAAAAGTCTATCTCCTTTGTCCGACCACAACGTTTGCGGTCCCGGATGAGGAGGTCGAAAGTCTTGGCACTCTTCCGAATGTGGATGTGCTCTACAACAAACGTATTTCCTCGATCAACGGCGAGGGAGCGGTTGAATCCCTGAGCATTACCGGAGATGAGAGTCCTCTTTTTGTCGATGGCGTATTTCTTTACCTGACAGGTTCAGCGCCGATTCTTGATTACGCGGGAGGTCTTCTTGAAGTGCGGGAATCGGGCTGCCTGAAAGTTAACGGGGATTTTTCGACTTCTGTGCCCGGTGTGTTTGCTGCCGGTGATGTTCTCTGCAAGGATATCAAGCAGGCGGTTATCGTCGCATCGGAAGGCTGTCGCGCAGCCTTGCAGGTTGACAGGTTTTTGAGCGGTCGGGATAAGGCCAAAAGTGACTATCATTGATGGGCACCTCTATTTATTTGTTACGAAGCCCGATTACT
>JAPHUN010000217.1 GCA_026193435.1 Chlorobium sp. | reverse complement strand
AGATTGGTTGATGCAAGACCTGCCATGGCACCGCCCGCTGCCATCGCTTTGAGGATGAGCTTGTTTGCATTGATGCCGCCATATTCAGCCGCTTCGGGCTGGAGGCCGACGGCTCTCATTTCATAACCGGCCGTGGTTTTGAACATCATGATCCAGGCGCCCAGACAAGAGGCAAGAGCAAGCAGCGTGCTGAAGTTTGCCGGTGATTTGTTCCAGATTCCGATGACGCTGTCAAACATGGGCAGCTGTGCTGATTGAATGATCTCCGGTGTATGCACGGTCGAGGGGACAGCCAGATGCCAGGTAAGCATATAGCCGGCGAAAGCCTGAACGATGAAGTTGAGCATGATTGTCGATATGACTTCATTGACACTGAAACGTACTTTTAGCCAGCCGGCAAAGAGGGCGACGGCACTTCCCGCCATCATGGCTGTCAGGGAGCATATGGTTATCGCTACAAGAGGAGGCGTCTGGGAAGGAAGGAGAAAACCTGTTGTCGCGGCAGCAAACGCACCCGCAAGAACCTGGCCCTCGCCTCCGATATTGAAAAGCTTTACTTTAAACGGAATGGCAACGGCAAGTCCTGTCAGTATGAGAGAGGTTGTCCGGAAGACAATCTGGCCTGTTCCGTAGTCAGAACCGAATGTCATGGAAAACATTTTCAGATAGATATCCAGTGGATTTCGTCCGGTCGCCATGATGAACAATGCACTGACAATGAGCGCGGAAACCACAGCAAAGAGAGGAGTGAGCAGTTTGAGAAGCGTGTTTCGCATAACAGATGGGTTTCAGGTAATGAACATGCCGATTTCTTTTTCCAGATCCTGTTCACTCGATCGTCCTTTCAGGATTTCTGCTGCGGAAAACTCGTGACGTAAAGAGCCTTTGTAGAGGCATCCGATTCTTGACGACAAGGAGATAAGTTCATCAAGTTCTGATGAGATCAGGAGGATGGCGATGTTCTTGTCTCTCGCTTCGATGATCTTTTTGTGGATCATTTCAATTGCGCCGATATCAACACCCCTTGTCGGTTGTGCGAGAATGAGCAGTTTCAGTTCCGGACGCTCGATTTCCCTTCCGAGAACGATTTTCTGCTGGTTGCCGCCTGAAAGGGCTGAAAGTGGGGGATTGCTCTGCATGTCATATCGAATGTCGTAGCGGTCGATTATCTTTTTTGTATAGTCATGTACGGATTTTGTGTTGAATCCGGCAAAACGTGAAAATGTGTGCTCCCTGTGGCGCCCGAAAATGATGTTTTCACTGACAGAGAACTCTTTTATGACTGCATGACGCAGGCGATCTTCCGGAATATGTGAAATACCCATGGCGGCTATTTCCTTCGTGCTCATTTCATTGAGAGAAAGTCCGTTTACGGTGATCGAGCCGTCGATCCGGCTTTCGGGTTCTGTCATACCCCAAAGGATGGAGAGCAGTTCGCTCTGTCCGTTGCCTTCAACTCCGGCTATGCCGTAGATTTCGCCGGCCCTGACTTCAAAACCGAGGGAGGTAAGTCTCTTGCGCCCTTTCCTGTCGACGAAACTGAGGTCTGAAGTTTTCAAGATGATCTTTCCCGGTGTATCAGGAGGGTTCTCGACCCGCAAGAGTACGTTTCTGCCAACCATCAGTCGCGCAAGATCAGGTTTCGTGACCGTAGCGGTGGGTTTGGTGGCGACAATCTTCCCTTTGCTCATAACACTTACCATGTCGGAGACGTCAAGCACTTCATCCAGCTTGTGTGTGATGAGAATGACTGTTTTTCCTTCATCGCGCAGGGAGGCGAGGGTGGCGAAAAGCCGGCTTGTTTCAGATGGCGTCAGCACTGCGGTAGGTTCGTCCAGAATAAGGATATCCGCATCGCGGTAGAGCAGCTTCAGGATTTCAACCCGTTGTTCTTCGCCTACGGAGAGATCTGACACCAATGAATCAGGATCTACATGTAATCCATGTGCCTGCGCAATGGAGAGGATCTTCCTTGCGGCTTTTTTTGTTTTCAGGGGAGCGAAAAACGATCCCCCTTCGTCACCAAGCATGATGTTTTCCGTAACGGTGAGATTCTCAATCAGCATGAAGTGCTGGTGAACCATTCCGATACCTGCTTCGATAGCCTGGCGCGGGGAGGTGAACCGTACGGCATTACCCTTGATCGAGAGAGAACCGGAAGAGGGAGCGAGCAGTCCGTAGATGATTTTGGTCAGCGTGCTCTTGCCGGCTCCGTTTTCCCCGACAATCGCATGAATAGAACCTGAGCGAATATCAAGAGATATATCCCTGTTGGCATAAAATTCTCCAAAAGATCTGGAGATGCCGGACAGGCTGATCACGACGTCATTCATGAATTTATATCCAGCTGATGACTGTTTTTATTGCCTCCTTGCTGTCCAGAGCGACCCTGTAGGCGAGTTCGTACTGGTTAAGGGCAAACACGTTGGTAAAAAATTTTTCACTATCGATTGATTCGCTCTCGAGCAGTTTCCGAGAGGAAAGAAGATGTTCATAGGTGGTTATGTTCGAGCAGGTTATTACCGGCTCTTTGTGCTGGATGAGTCTGTAATCATAGCCAAGCACTTCGTAATTTCCCATAAGCAGCACTGTCCCTCTCAGTTTGAGAAGACGGATTGATTGTTCGACCAGCAGAACTCGTCCTGTGGCTTCAATGACAAGATCATAGCTGTCGTCGAAATCGCTGGTGAAATCATTGAGCTGCATCCCTATGTTTTTGGCGCAGGAGAGCTGGCCGCGAATGCCGAAATTTTCAAGAGCGTCGATGGAATGTACGCCTTTGAATCGAAGGTATTCGGCAGCCATAAGGCCTACCGATCCAAGGCCGAGTATCAATACCCGGCTTGAACTGTCAAGACTGACCTTCTCTATGGCGGAAATAACATATCCCAGGAGGCCGGTAAGCAGATCTCTGTGTATCGGCTTGCGTTCAAGGGGAAGTACGTTGTGCATGGATGTCGGCACCACTTCGGCATGACAACCGTAGTAAGGGGTCGTCCCGGTCCACCGGTCGCCCATGAAGGTAAAGACAAAATCTCCGGCTTTCAGATGCCTGACACCAGGGCCTGTTTCCATGACCTGCCCTATCATCTCGCTGCCAAGAATGATCGGGTAGCGCAAAACCTTGTGAGAGACCGGCTTATTGGTTAAGAGCAGTCGGTCCAGACCCGGTGTGATGGTTGTCGCTATTGTTTTAACGAGAATATCTTCCGGTCCGTCTGCACTGTATGAGACCATGCCGAGTTTGAGCCTGTTGGCTTTGGGAAGTAGTATTGCTTCTGCCTGACCTTGCATGATAGAGTACGTGAGATAAAGTTGAAGAGTGTCTTATACGCTGAAAATAGAGCTTAACATCCAGGAGACCAGACTGATTACCAGAGATCCGAGGAGAGCCCAGCCGAAACTGCTTACGGCAAATCCATCGACCACCGCCGCTGCAAGCATGAGCATAAGGGCATTGATGATCAGAAGGAACAGGCCGAGAGTGACAATGATAAACGGAATGGAGAAAAAGACCAGAATCGGCTTTACTATGGCGTTGATCAGTCCAAGCACCAGTGCGACAAGAAGCGCGGCCCAGAAGCTCTTGATGTAAATGCCTCCGAGAAGGGTGGCCGTGGCATAGACCGAAAGAGCATTGATGAGCCATCCAAGGAGTATATAGGGCATAGGATTCCTTTCTATGAACGTTGGTTTTTCGGTTATCCTGATTCTTTCTGAAGAAATGTAAGGCTTTTCAGTATGAAAAGTAAGCGATGCGTTCAGAGGTGCAGATAGTCCAGGGCGTCCTGAAGCGTTTTGCACCCGACAACCTTGAGGGGCAGTTTGCGGGTGGCGGATTTGATCTCTGTGGTGTTTGCTTCCGGCATCAGCATGGTGTTGAACCCGAGATGAGCCGCCTCACGTATTCTTCTTTCTCCATCACGTATCGCCCTCAGCTCTCCAGACAGCCCGATCTCTCCGGCACAGACGATCCCTGATGCAAGGGACGTGTTTTTTATTCCTGAAGCAATAGCCGCCGCGACTGCCAGATCCGCGGCGGGTTCAATCACCTTGAGCCCGCCCGCGATCTTGATGAAAACATCCTGGCCCCATGTGGGTATTCCCAGCCTTTTTTCCAGGACGGCAAGAATGATGGTGATGCGTTTCAGGTCGAAACCGGAGCTTATCCGTTGCGGCATGGGATAATTTGTTT
>JAPHUN010000222.1 GCA_026193435.1 Chlorobium sp. | reverse complement strand
TCCCATAATTCGTGAAAATTCGTGTTAATTCGTGGACCAAAGCCTCTTTTTCTAAGAACTAAGCATTCAATCATGAAAGGAATTATTCTTGCAGGTGGTTCGGGGACTCGGTTGTATCCGGTGACAAAGGGGATATCGAAACAGCTGCTGCCGATATACGACAAGCCGATGATCTACTATCCGCTGAGCACGCTGATGCTGGCTGGCATACGTGAGGTGCTGGTGATATCAACCCCGGTGGATCTTCCTTTGTTTCAGCGAATGCTCGGGGACGGGAGTGATTGGGGGATCAGTCTCTCCTATGTCGAACAGCCGTCACCGGACGGACTGGCGCAGGCTTTTCTTCTGGGTGAAGAGTTTATCGGAGATGATGATGTCTGTCTCATTCTCGGTGATAACATTTTTTTCGGTTACGGGTTTACGGGCATGCTGCAGAAGGCGGTGCAACGCGTCAGTGAAGAACGGGTGGCCACTATCTTCGGATACTACGTGAACGATCCTGAGCGATACGGTGTGGCGGCATTCGATGATGCCGGCAATGTGCTCTCGATCGAGGAGAAACCGTCAGTACCGAAGTCCAATTATGCGGTTGTGGGATTGTATTTTTATACCAACGATGTTATCGATGTTGCAAAAAACGTGAAACCTTCCGCTCGCGGTGAGCTGGAGATTACGTCGGTGAACGAAGAGTATCTGCGCAGGAGACGATTGAGGATGTCGATCATGGGACGAGGGTTCGCCTGGCTCGATACCGGGACGCATGAATCGTATCAGGATGCAGGCAATTTTATAGAGACCGTCGAGAAACGGCAGGGTCTGAAGATTGCCTGTCCCGAGGAGATCGCATGGCGCAGCGGCTGGATCGATGACGGGCAGCTTCAGGAACTGGCCAAACCCTTGATGAAAAGCCAGTATGGGGAGTATCTTCTTCAGCTGCTGAGGAGAAGTTGAAGAAAGGTAAAAGGAAGAAGGCAAAGGTCAAAAGTCAAAAGTGGAGGAGGAAAGTCAGAAGAGGAAAGGCGAAAGATACTGTAAGCAATAACGAACATTGGAATTATGAAAAAAGATCTTGCGATACGACTTTTTGATTTTGCTGTGTCTGCTATAAATCTTATCAGAAAATTCCCAAAATCGCCTGAGTACCAGGTTATCTCATATCAACTCTGTAAATCTGCTACTTCATCGGGTGCGAACTATGAAGAAGCACAGGCAGGCTCTTCAAAACAGGATTTTATCTACAAGACAGAAATTTCCTTGCGTGAAATGAAAGAATCGAACTACTGGCTCAGGATTATCAGGGAGATTAAAGAAGAAAGCCTGCAGGAAAGGGAACGGCTTAATGAATTGATCGGTGAGTCTGAAGAGCTGTCTAAAATCCTTGCGGCCATTATCGTTAGATCGAAAGAAAATGTTGAAGCGTCTCGATAATCCGGATTGTAGTTCTTCATTTTTAACTTTTAACTTTTTCCTTTTGAATTTTGACTTGATGTATATGAAATATACAGCTGCTGCGATTCCAGACATTCTGGTTTTTGAACCGCGGGTGTTCGGGGATGAACGGGGGTATTTTTTTGAGTCTTTCAGGAAAGATATTCTGCAGGAACATGTCGGTAAGGTTGATTTTGTGCAGGATAATCAGTCGAAGTCCGGCTATGGTGTCCTGCGGGGTCTTCATTTTCAGAAACCGCCGTTCACCCAGTCGAAGCTGGTTCGCGTCATCGCGGGAGCTGTTCTCGATGTGGCGGTCGATATTCGGGAGGGGTCGCCCTGGTATGGCCGGCATGTTGCTGTGAAGCTGGATTCAGAAAGAAACAATATGCTGTGGATCCCCCAGGGATTCTCGCACGGCTTTATCGTGCTTTCGGAAGAAGCGATCTTTTCCTACAAATGTGACAACTACTACGCTCCTGAGTATGATGCAGGTATCAAGTGGAACGATCCTGATATCGGAATAGACTGGGGCATTCCGGAAGAGGATATTCAGGTTTCAGACAAAGATGCTTCCCTGCCGTTCCTCAAAGAGGCGTACCATTTTTCCTACGATGATTTCCGGCAGGAGAAGGTGTATCCGAGGAATGGGGGGAAATGACTAATGTCGATTGACTAGTGGATAGTGGATAGTGGATAGTGGATA
>JAPHUN010000228.1 GCA_026193435.1 Chlorobium sp. | reverse complement strand
TTCCGAGTTCAGGCCGAAGCGGTTTGGCCTTTCCGGTTTTTGACAGTTTATGAACCTCGCTGTGCGGATCATCAAGATCGCCGAATATCCGTGCGTTGGTCGGGCAGGTGCCGGCGCATCCGGGTTTCAGCCCTTCCAGAACCCTGTGTTCGCAGAAACTGCACTTGTCGACGTGTGCCGCACGGTGAGAGAGATCGTCTCCATAGAGTGTCTCGGCTGTTGAGACATCGTTCCGGTCATAAGGATATCGGGCGTCGTAGGGGCATGCGATCGAACAGGCGTAACATCCCATGCAACGGTCATAGTTTATCCGTATAATGCCGTCTTCGGTTTTGTACGTGGCGCCTGAAGGGCAGGCTGAAAGACACGGGGTGTTTTCACAATGCATGCAGAGTCTCGGCAGAAACTCCCTGCGTACATCCGGATAGCTTCCGTGTTCGATATCTTCTACATGGGTGCGGAATTTGCCGTTCCAGTAGGGCGTCTGATTTTCCATTGAACATGCTGCCATGCATGCCTGACAACCGACGCAAAGTCGCATGTCCATTACCATTCCATAACGTGCCATGGCTATGCGTGCTCCTTTTTTCTTTGTTGATCGGTTAACCCTGAAGGTTTCATCCGAAGCTGTTCTTTATCGATTTTCGATTCTGTCTGATCGTCGTCTATGCGCTCTGCCAGGTTCAGGCCTTCTTATGTCGGCCTTATCCGGACGGTAAACTCCTGCGACATAAATGACGCGGCGAGCGGTTCAATACTGTAAGGCATCAGTTCGTTCAGCGCGGTGCCTTTTCCTCCGGCAATGCCGAGTTTCGGGTTTTTACTGCCGTAAGCAGAGGGCAGAAAGACCGTGTCGGGCCGGATCATTTCCGTTACGAACAACGTCGCCCTGACTTGTTTGTTATACCTCAGATTCTCTATCTCAATGATCTGCCCCTGTTCAAAACCAAGCTCTTCGGCTCTCGATTTGTTTAACCAGAGACCGGTAAATGCGCCTTTCTTGGGTGTTGTCAGCGCGGAAAGAAGTGCATTATTATTGTTGGTCGAAGCGTGAGAGACAACGGGAACCTTTCCATAGGTAAAGTAGAATTCGTCCCGATCCAGACTGTTTTTGTCCCTATCGTCCGAGAGGGAAAGCGGAACATAGCCCAGTACCGGGTCCCAGAGCGGGTTGGGGCCTGCGGCGCGGGTAAACGAAGCAAGAATCGGACTGAACAGTTCAAGCCTTCCTGACATGGTAGGAACGGGTATCTTTGCAGGCATAGCTGATTCCGCCAGAAGTTCCTCAGCGGTTTTCAGTATGATCACCCCTTTTTCCCGAATTGTTTTTTCAACCTCGCTACCGGATAGTTTTTTGCCGGTGACATGCTCCGACAGGTGACCGAGTGCTTCGAATGAGGCTTTCAGGAATGCTTCGTTATAGGGCTTTCCGGCATCCCGGGCACTCTTTATCTCATGTTTCAGCAGGGTTTCGTCGAGCCCGGCATATTCAGCGATTCCTTTGAGGTAAGCTTCCAGCTTGCCCATCCGGTCGGTGATTTCGCAGAAAATGTCAGCAGCGTCCCGGGTATTGTAGAGCGGTTCGACAGTTCGAAGCCGTGTGGCAAATCCAAGGTTGGTGTCCGGGCCGAGCGGATAAAGAAGCGGTTCGTTCCGTTCCAGATAGGTATGGTTCGGCAGAATGACATCGGCAAACGCTGTGGTATCAGACGGCAGGACATCAATGGTGACGACCAGATCTACAGTGCTGCTGGAAAGGATTTCCTTCCAGCGGTCGGCAGGGAAGTAGTGTCTGATCGGATTCGCGGCGTTCATGAAGAAAGCCTTGATGTTGTAAGGCTCTCCATTGTACATCATGTCGCCTCGTACCGCTTCGAGGAGGCCGGTGTCGGCCATCGCGGGAAGAAATACAGAGGGCTTGCCCTGTTTCTGCTGTTCCTGTGCCCAGGCAAAGGAAAGAGCCGGTTTGCCGTGGGACCAGGACGCGGGATTCGCGAAAATATCAATAAGTCCGTTCGCGAAAGCCATTCCAGGAAGCATGACGGGTGGAATTTCCTTCGGTTCCTCAGCTTTATCCGTCCCGTGGCGCTTCATGTGCCAGGCGTTTTCAGCTTTATGGCGGTATTCACCATTCATCAGCCAGCCGCCGGCAACGTCAATTCCTCCGACAAGCGTTTGAATGATCGCCTGCATTCGACGCTGAGCGATAACATGGTGGTAACGGGAACCCATCCAGCCGGGATCGACCAGAGCGGGTCTTGCCTGACCGAACTCACGTGCAATGCGCCTGATGGTTTTTGCAGGGATGTCGGTGATGGCAGATGCCCATTCCGGCGTGAACGAGCTTGTGCTTTCAATAAAGAGGTCAAAGACAGTGGTGACGGGTTTGCCGTTCCATACGGTGCCTGCCGGAACTCTCAGGGCAGGGACAACAGGTTCGCCGCTTTTGGTGCGGTCGTTCCGGTTGGTGTATGCGGCAACAGGGCGCACTGTGCCGCTGATTTCATCATAAATATAATATGCGTCCGGTTTCCCGTCGCTCCCCATGCCGGCAGCAAGTTCTCTTGTACCGTTGCTCTCTTTGAACGTCAGGAACGGCGCGTTGGTGTGATTTGCCAGGAACGCTTTATTGTACAGCTCCTCGCGGAGCATGGTATGGATCATTGCGAGAAAAAAGGCATGGTCGGTTCCCGGCTTGATCGCGATCCACTCGTCGGCTTTGGAAGCGAGCTCGCTCTGTCTCGGATCGAGGCAGACGACTTTTGCTCCTTTTTTTCTCGCTTCGCTGAACCGGACGGCACGTGCCGTGGAAATCGCTGCAACGGAGGCGTTGTTCTGGCTGAAGAGAATGTATCGGGCGTTTTCAAAATCGGCGAGAACTTCATCATGGACATTGAAATTCCCGGTGACCAGGTCGGTACCCAGATGCCCTGCTGTGACGCAATGCTGCATCGGTGACGCAATGATATTCGGGATTTCAAGTGTGCGGACAAAAGGAAGACTGAAGTGCATGTAGGAAACGCAGGCTGTCCAGCCGCCGACCATGGCGATTTCCCAGGGATTGACTTTTTTAAAGCGTGAGGCGATATAGTCGTATGCCTCATCCCATGTGGCGACACGGAAATTCCATTCACCGCGTTTGCTGCCTTCAACCCTGATAAGCGGTTCCTTGATGCGGTCGGGATCATAAAGCTGGCGAAGCCCTGCCTGACCACGTGCACAGATTTTGCCGCGATTAAGCGGACTGTTCTGGTTTCCCTCTATCTTAACCGCACGTTTTTGACCGTCAACTGTCTTTACCGCGACGTTGATATCGCAGAAAGAAGAACAGAAATTACAAATGCTTGGCACCCAGATGACATTCCCGGCAGAAGATTGTGCCTGAACAGCACGTTCCTCCCGGCCTGAATCCCATACTGGCCGAAGCAGAGCCATTCCTCCCAGTACGCCTGCTGCCTTGAGAAACTGGCGCCTTGATATTTTTTTCTTCATGCCCGGTTTGACGGTTGTGAATTGAATGTGCGGCTGTGGCGAAGCCAATAAGAAATCAATTTATCACAAACAATCGCTATTTGTCAAATATTATGGATGGTTACGTGGTTGTTTCGTGACAGGTGACGTTTCCTTCGGTTTGGTGATTTTGCCGCTAAAGCGGTATGTTTGGAAAAGTTTTTTGAAATGGAGGCCTGGGAAGGGGCGACAGATTTTTTTCCTGTCATTCCCGTGCCTGACACGGGAATCCATACGCTTGTCGGTAACTGCATGGATGCCGGATCAAGTCCGGCATGACTGTCCGGGGAGATTGGAGGCGGGAAACGGGAAAAGCGAGTGGGAGTAATAGGGAATGGAAGAATATTTTCTCCTACGAATAACGAATAACGAATAACGAATAACGAATAACGAATAACGAATAACGAATAACGAATAACAAATAACGAATAACGAATATGGTACGTTTTATAGAGCTGATACGAAACTGTCTGACGGATATCAGGGAGATCATGCCCTGGGATCTGGTGGATCGTATGAAGGAAAATCCTGATCTGCTTCTACTCGATGTTCGTGAGCCATGCGAGTTTGACGCTATGCATATCCGTGGCTCAATGAATGTGCCGAGGGGTATTCTGGAATCTGCCTGTGAGTGGGATTATGAAGAGACCGAACCAGAGCTGGTGAATGCAAGAAAGAGGGAGATTGTTGTCGTGTGCCGCTCCGGTCATCGCAGTGTGCTCGCGGCTCATTCGATGCAGGTTCTCGGCTATGAAAATGTTGTTTCTCTCCGGACAGGTTTGAGAGGGTGGAACGACTATGAAGAGCCGATGGAAAACATCCGTGGTGAAAAGGTCGAAGAGGAAGATGCCGACAACTATTTTACCGCCACACTCCGTCCGGATCAGAAGCGTCCGAAAGGGTAAGTGGGAAATGACTATTGAAGAATGGATAGTGGATA
>JAPHUN010000010.1 GCA_026193435.1 Chlorobium sp. | reverse complement strand
TGCCAACTGCCAACTGCCAACTATACTTCCCCTATCCGTTCAGCAGACAGTAAAAGCTTTCCCTGTCTTTGGTGCAGAGCTTGATGGCTCCTGACCGGACCAGAGCGATGAGTGTCTGCATGGCTTTCCGCATCGGAATTCCTGCGAGCGAACTGAACTCGTCGGCGGTAATTGACGGATTCTTTTTCAGATAACCCAGAAGCATTTTTTCATTTGTGCCGAAAGAGAGCTTCAGGGGATCCCGTATCGCTTTCATAAGGCAGACCTTGTCTTTTGTCGCGACCTTGTTGTGACTCTCTTCCCGCGTATAGACTTTTCTTTGCATGATCATTTTCAGGGTATCTGGGTCACGCTGTTCTTCAAGATGATAGTGCGGTTTGTCGTCGCTTTCCGGGACATGGACCGCGAGCACCAGACGTCTTTTGTATTCCAGAATCTCAGTCTCTATACCGACGGTCGGATCGATATGCAGTTTCACCGCATCGTAGACTATCTCGAGCATCTCTTTTTCGCTGTGAATACCGACTATCCTTTTATCGTCATCCACTCCGATAAGGATGATCCCCCCTTCTGTATTGGCGAATGCGACAATGGATTTTGCGATTTTAGACGGGGAATGCACCAGGCGTTTGAACTCGGTGTGCCTGGTTTCCCCCTGCCCTATCAGCTCCAGCAGGGGGGCGTTTTCAAGCATGGGCCAGGTAAGTGACATGTCGCTTGAATTTACAATTAACAGGATCAAAGACAGAGCGGCCATCTTACCACAGTACAGCACGTATTCTTCTGAGCCGTTATTCCGGTTTCATATGCGGGAAAAAGATCACATCCCGTATTGAATCCTGTCCGGTCAGCAGCATGACAAGCCGGTCAACCCCGATACCAAGACCTGCACAGGGAGGCATGCCGTATTCCAGAGCGCGAAGGAAATCCTCGTCGACAATCATTGCTTCATCGTCGCCACGCAGCCTTAGTTTTGCCTGGGCTTCAAGTCTTTCACGTTGAACGACAGGATCGTTGAGTTCGGAGAAAGAGTTGCAGAGTTCTTTTCCGCCCACAATAAGCTCAAAACGCTCGACAACACCTTTTTCTGACCGGTGTTCCTTTGCAAGCGGAGACATTTCGGTCGGATAGTCTATGATAAAGGTCGGCTGAATCAGTTTCGGTTCCACGAATTCGCCGAAAATTTCATCAATGATTTTACCGCTGCTGATCTTAGGATCAAGTGAGAGACCGAGATCCTTGGCCATGTTTCTCAGTTCGGTTTCGGATTTGTCCCGTATGTCCACCGCGCAGTACTCCTGAATCGCCGCGGCAATGGAGATCCGCCTGTAGGGAGGTTTCAGGTTGATCTCGTGACCAAGAAACGTCGTGGATTCGCTTGCAGATATCTCCAGGTTTGTCCGGTAGATCAGCTCTTCGACAAGTTCCATCATCCAGTAATAATCCTTGTACGCGACATAGAGCTCTACCTGTGTGAACTCAGGATTGTGAAAACGGTCAATTCCTTCGTTCCGGAAATCTTTTGCGAATTCAAACACACCGTCAAAACCACCGACAATGAGCCGTTTCAGGAACAGTTCGTTGGCGATTCTGAGGTAGAGTTCCATATTCAGCGCATTATGGTGCGTGGTGAACGGCCTTGCGGCAGCGCCACCGTAAACAGGCTGAAGGATCGGTGTCTCAACTTCAAGGTACCCTCTTTCTGAAAAGAAGTTACGCATGAAGGAGATGATTGCTGAGCGTTTGATGAAGGTTTCTTTCACCTCCGGATTGACGATAAGATCCACGTACCGCTGACGGTACCTGGTTTCTTTATCACTGAAAGCATCATAGGTGACCTTTTTACCGTCAACTTCCTTTTCCTTGGCGACAGGAATAGGCCGCAGTGACTTGCTGAGGAGCTGGAACTCTTGAGCGTGAATGGATATTTCCCCGGTTTTGGTGCGGAAAGTGTACCCTTTTATGCCGACAATGTCACCGATATCGAGCAGTTTGAACGTTTTGTAGGATTCCTGTCCGACTTCGTCTCTTTTGATATAAATCTGAATCTTGCCCTCTGTATCCTGGATATGGAAGAACGACGCCTTACCCATTTTCCGTAAGGTCATGATGCGGCCCGCAACAGCGAAGGTTTCCGGTTTTTCTTCCTGATATCCTGCAATGATGGTTTTTGAATAGCCGGTGACATCGAACCGGTAGGGATATGGACGGACGCCCTCTTCAGAAAGCTGGTTTCGTTCATCGATCCGCCTTTTCATCTGGTCATTCAGATTGCGGAGCTCTGCTTCCTGATCAAAGGATGCGTCATGCGGCATGGCATTGTCTTGTACTTCGGTCATGAAAAAAATTCTGTTGACTATTATTGGGATGCTTTTCCTGC
>JAPHUN010000052.1 GCA_026193435.1 Chlorobium sp. | reverse complement strand
GTTCAGCTGACTGCAACAGATTGCAGATCATCACCGGCTTGAAAACATTCAACTCGAAATGACCATTTGAACCGCCGACGCTTACGGCGACATCGTTACCCATGACCTGCGCGCAGACCATGGTAATAGCCTCGACCTGGGTAGGATTGACCTTGCCCGGCATAATCGAAGATCCGGGCTCGTTCGGGGGAATAACAATCTCGCCTATACCGCTCCGGGGACCGGAAGCAAGCATTCTTATGTCGTTTGCGATTTTCATCAGGCTGACAGCAACCTGTTTCAGAGCGCCGTGTGACTCAACGACAGCATCGTGCGCGGCAAGCGACTCGAACTTGTTCTCAGCCGTAACAAACGGCAGGCCGGTAAGCGTTGCTATGGTTTTCGCCACCTTTTCAGCATAGCCGTCAGGCGTGTTGAGACCGGTCCCGACAGCCGTACCTCCGAGAGCAAGTTCAGCCATATGCGGCAGTGTATTTTCAATCGCCCGGATACCGTGATCGAGCTGTGAAACATATCCGGAAAACTCCTGTCCGAGAGTCAAAGGCGTCGCGTCCATCCAGTGGGTACGTCCTATCTTGACCACATCCTTCATCTCTTCGCATTTACGCTGCAGTTCGTCTCGCAGTTTTTTGATGCCCGGGATGGTTTTGCCGACAAGCATCTGGTAACCGGCTATATGCATCGCTGTCGGAAACGTATCATTGGACGACTGTGATTTGTTCACATCGTCGTTTGGATTCAGGAGGCGCTCTCCCTTTCCGAGAGTGTTACCGGCAAGAACATGCGCCCTGTTGGCGACAACCTCGTTTACATTCATGTTCGACTGCGTCCCTGACCCGGTCTGCCAGATAACAAGAGGAAACTGATCCACCAGTGATCCCGCGATAATTTCATCACATACAGCAGTTATCGCATTTTTTTTCTCATCAGGCAGCACGCCAAGCTCACAATTGGTGATGGCCGCAGCCTTTTTCAGGTATCCAAAGGCCCGGATAATCTCCTTGGGCATCGATCCTGCCGGGCCGATCTTGAAATTTTCAACCGATCGCTGGGTCTGAGCCCCCCAGAATTTTTCAGCGGGGACGTTGACCGCCCCCATGGTGTCTTTCTCGATTCTGTATTCCATGGCTGCTATGTAATTATGCTTCTTAACAAGATTGGCGGATTGGGCCAAAAGGTTCAAGATAGGAAAAAGAACCTAAAGCTCATCCCATGCTCTATCCGATAACCGGAACAGGTCTTATCTCTTCGGCAACCCCGAACGTTTTCTGGTATTTTCTTATTGAACGGGTAATAATCTCTTTTGCTGTATCAGCATCCTGAAAGTCTTCCACAAGCACCGTTTTGTTTTCAAGCGCCTTGTACTCTTCAAAGAAATGCTTCAGTTCTGAATTGAAATGCGGAGAAATTTCATCGACAGAATTAATGTTGCTGACACTCATGTCACCTTCCGCCACAGCGATAATCTTGTCATCACTCTCCCCATGATCGATCATACGCATGACACCGACAACACGTGCGCGCACAAGACACATCGGAACTATCGCGCACTGCGACAACACGACAATATCCAGAGGATCATGATCCTCACCGAGAGTTTTCGGAATAAAACCGTAATTGGCCGGATAAAAAACCGCGGAGTAGAGCACCCTGTCGAGTTTCAACATCCCTGTTTTCTTGTCAAGTTCGTACTTGGTCTTGCTTCCCTTTGAAATTTCTATAATAGAATTGACGACATGCGGCTGTTCCTTTCCGATCTCTACATGGTGCCATGGATTAAAATTCATGCTAAACGCTCAATTAACAGGTTATTAAAAAGCTGTGGAAGTATACAAAGATTCCTGACTTTTCAAAACGCGACGAGGAACCAGTGACCAGTAGGCAGCCCCTTCGCCCACTCGTCATTTCGTTCTCCACGGGCAGACACAGGGGCTGCCCCGACATTCTTGTCTCTTGCCTCTTGTCTCTCCTTCCCTCTCTCATCGCTCATCACTCATCACTCATCGCTCATCACGTTCCCCAATCACGCTCCTTCCAGGGCATCTGCGACCACGTCCTGAGCCTCAACAAGAATACGATCCAGATGATCGCTGCCAAGAAAGCTCTCCGCATAGATCTTGTAGATGTTTTCGGTGCCCGACGGCCTCGCGGCAAACCAGCCGTTTTCTGTTACAACCTTGAGGCCTCCTATCGACGCCCCATTTCCCGGAGCATCGGTCACTATGCTCAGAATCGCTTCTCCTGCAAGTTCTTCAAGACGCACATGTTCAGGCGACAGCTCTTTGAGTTTCGCTTTATCCTCCGGGGAAGCCGGAGCATCGATCCTGCTGTATATCGGTTCACCCAGTTCTTGTGTCAACCCTTTGTATATTTCACCGGGATCCTTTCCTCTTTTCGCGGTTATTTCAGCCGAAAGCAGCGCAGGAATGAATCCGTCCTTGTCCGTTGTCCATACCGTACCGTTCTTTCTGAGAAAAGAAGCTCCCGCGCTCTCTTCCCCGGCAAACCCGAGAGAGCCGTCCAGCAGTCCCTCCACAAACCATTTGAAGCCGACCGGCACCTCATACACCCTGCGGCCCATCCTTGCAGCAACCCTGTCGATCATGCTGCTGCTCACGAGCGTTTTTCCGATCATGGCGCTCTTCGGCCACTCCTGCCGGTTCTGAAAGAGATAATCGATACAGACTGAGAGAAAATGGTTCGGCTGCAGCAGTCCTGAACTTCCGGTTACAATGCCGTGACGGTCGTAATCCGTGTCACAGGCGAACGAGATATCGAACCGGTCCTTCTGTGCTATCAGCGACTGCATGGTATAGGGAGAAGAGGGGTCCATCCGGATTTT
>JAPHUN010000349.1 GCA_026193435.1 Chlorobium sp. | reverse complement strand
TTGCGTAGAGAGGGAAGAAACCAGTCAAAGCCGAACCTGATCTCCGGCGTATCCGCCTTTACGTCGAGAACAAGAGCCTCCCCTTTATGTTTCCAGCTCTCCCAGAACTCGGCTGCACCGAGCACTTTCACTCCCTGCGACGAAGGCACGGCAAGAGCCGCTTCTTTTGCCGTCACCTTGTAGAGGATCGCGTAGCTCTCTTCCCAACGGATAACCGCCGGAACCTGAAGACGAATGAGCGCTTCTTCCTGAAAATTCACAACCTGCGCCTTCAATCCCAGAAGAACAGCAACCCCGCCGCAGTCCTGAAGAGAAATCTGCCCGTTCTGTGAAAACTGGTTGCCGATCACACTCTGGACCAAATCCTTTTTAACCGGAACCTGCAGATGCTTCCCCACCATCAGAAAACAGGCCATGACATCCTCTACAACTGTGCCCTTCGACCTGACAAACGCAAACCCCTTTGACTGAACGCTTTCCCCTCCGATTTCCGGATTATAACTGAAATCATCGCTGTATCGCTGTTCAGAAGCAGGCTCCTTCTCCGTCTCCTCCTGACCGGCACCCCGCACTTCCTGTTGCTGATCTCGCTCCTGTATGCACGACAGATCGATACCCACAAGCCGCATGGAAGACGAAGCGGGCATCCCCTCCTCCGAGGGCGGCAAAAAGACAGAACCCACCGGATAGGAAACATTATCGCTTCTGCTCACAATCCACTGCAACTCTTTTTGCGGCAAAGCTCGTGTAAAACCTGAATCAATCACGTCCGCACCGCTGAAAAGATGCAGCGCCAGATCTTTCATGCCGTCAAAGCCGGACTCCCGTATTCGGGCATCCTTAGCCGGATCGTTACGATACATGTCGTCAAGAAGCAGACATATTTCAGAAGGATCCGTGACTTTCGCGAGATGGCCGAGCAGACCCGGCACGGCATTGAGAAGAGCAGTAAGTGAGGCGGCGGGAACGGCAAGGCAAACCGTCTCTTCTGATGCGGTTATGATTTCGGTTGGCTGTCGGCGCATAAGACTCACCCAGCCGAACACCTCATCATGACCAAGAAGCCTCAGGGTCTGAACGGAACCTGTTGCCGGATCCTGATAGAGCGAGCGGACACAGCCCGAACTGACAATATAGAGGCTACCCGGCATGGATCCCCTGCCGATAACAGGCTTTCCTATGGCAAAGTGCTCCACCGAACAGATACCGGCAAGCATGTCGGTCTTCTCCTCCGTCAATCCTGAAAAAAAGGAACTGTCGGCAAGAAGCGCTCGTATATCGTTATGATTACCTTCTGGAGTTGTCAGCATGAGGGGTCCTGTATAAAAAATCTCAACAAAAAATAACGAAAGACAATACAGTCATGTGACGAAATATCGCCAAAAATACTCTCAATAAAAATATATCTGAACCTCTTTTTTAACCCATTCATCGAAGAGATGATCAAGAATCCTCTTCCTTGTAGGTTCATCTATCCTTGCCGGAATCTTCTCCTGTAAGAGCGTGATAACCCCGAGGCCGTCAATAACAACCGGTGGATTGATCACTCCCGGTTTAGCGGTAGCAAGCACCTTGGCAAGAGCAGCATTCAAATGTCTCATTTCAATCGGGCCGAGCTGACCTGACGTTTTTGACTCACGTCCTTCCGAATACTTTGGCGCAAGAGAAGCAAACGATTCTTCGCCCGATTCAAGACGAAAAAAAAGCTCTCTCATCAGCTCATGGTTGCTGTTGCGTATCAGGCAAAACACAACCCTGTCCAGACTGGCTTTCATGGAAAGAAACGTGCTATCAACCAGCGAGGAGAACCGTATCCGCTTGAACTTTTCAAGAAGCACCGGTCTCCTGATAAAAAAATCAGCATCCTCATCCGGCACGCCCTCAAGAAGCATCCGGTTTTTTCTTTTCTCCAGAAACTCAGCATCTCTTTCGATCTGTTTCTGATAACAGGCTTCCGTTTCCTCTTGTGAGCAATCAATCCCACGCAATGCCCTGTCCACAACAATCCCCTGCATAAGCTGCGGCCAGAGGTCATAGCCTGAAAGCAGAGGCAAAACATCCTCTGCGCCGATAGTTCGCTTCCCGACCATTACACCTGGACTCATTGGACGTATACTTTTCTCAACAGAAGTGAATAAAAACCTGCAGCTGCATCAATAGCTGAAAATACAAAAACAAAAATCCAGTACCGAGACAAATACCGTCTGCCGTTACACCGCCCTCCGTAATCGACAATCCTGAAGGAGTTCACTTGACTGGCGATGAATGCCTCTGTTGAAACGCTCATTTCAGATCACCTTTCGAACAATGCCGGATCAAATCAGGCATGACTGTCTTTTTTCAGAATTGCAACGTTTTGCGGGGTATCATGAACAGAAGAAAAACGATCACTCCCATGGCAGCCGACGCAACGAGAAAAGCTCCGTTGAGCGTATAGGCTCCTACAACCGGGGCCATGACAACAGGCGAGAGAAACTGACCGAGAAATATCATTCCCGTAAAGCCTCCTACAGCCTTTCCCCTGACTCTTTCAGGAACCACCTCCATCAGCCAGAAACTGCCGTTAGGCATCATCATCCCGTTACCGAATCCTGCACATGCAAGTCCCGCCAGTAACTGCGGATAACTATCGGCATAGCCGATCAAAAGATACCCGGTCGCCACAAAGCCGAACCCCAGGGCATAAATAGTCCTGTAACACAGTCTGCGCTTGATCAACGGATAGGAGAGAGATGAGAGCGCTCCTGCAAGTGCGGATACCGATATGGCAAGACCGGTCATGGCGCTGCCAAAACCAAAACGCTCCTGAAGAATAAACGGCACCTGCACCAGCACCATATAATAAAAGATCATCAAGAGAAAAACCAGCCCATAAATCACGCTTACCACGAGTAGCGGCACAGGCAACTCCTCCACAGAATCAGTTCCCTTGTCGCCTTTCACTCGCTTATCCGGCTCTTTTAGTCCGGCAATCGCCATAGCGAAAACAGCAAAAGCGGTAAGATAGGCGATAAAAGGCGCTCTCCAGCTGATCTCCGCAAGCAGCCCGCCAAACAGCACCAGCACAACCCCCCCGATATACATGAAACCGGACTGTAAACCGATGAACCCGGCACGTTCATCTCCTGAAAACAAGTCACCTATGAGCGCGGTTGCCGCGCTCATGATACCCCCGACACCAATCCCGAGAATTGCGCGACTGACAAGAAGAAGGAAAAGATCGTCCAGAAAAAAACCGCTGAACCCTGAAACGCCATAAAGAAAAAGCGAAAAGATCAGCAATTTCCTGCGCCCGAACATATCTGACAGATGACCAGCAAGCGGTGCGCATACGGCAATCATGATAGCCGGCATGGTCAGTACCAGTTTCGTGAAAACCGCGTCACCTGCTCCTGAAAAATGACGGCTGATCTCCGGAAGAGCCGGTGAAATAATAGAACCGGCCATCACGGTCATTGCGCTTGATAACAGAAGTACCGCTTTTACCAGACGCATATGCAGAGCACCACTCTTCTTCTCACGAAAGCGTACATCAAAATTGAAAAGGACACAATGCCTGGAGGCATGATCGCCGTCACGGATTCCCGATCGTCACTATCCGAAAGCGGAACACGTGCCGAAGCGTCAGACAGTTCCTTAGAGAACGCTGAAATCTTTCTGTTCTCTACGTTATGAAGGAAGCAGGGATCTTCACGATCAAGCAGCAGAATGACCGGAAAAAGCGCTGGATTTATTCCCTCAATCCTACTTATGACGATGTGACTGGTACAACCGGCACGTTTTGCCGCCCTCGAAAAAAGTGCTGGAGTTATTTTCCCATTCTGCAAAGGAAGACCTGCCGTGAGGGCGTTTCGCTCTGTAACCCGATCATGGATTTTGCCAAGGGTAATCAGACAATTCAAGCAGTGCATCCTGCACAACCGGTTCTTGCTGAACCCCGCCCTCAGGTTGTTCATTATCCATAAAAAGTGCTCTGCGCTTCAGCTCTTCGCCAAAGTAGTCTACTCCGCACCCTGAGGTGCTTCCACGGGATCGCTATAATCCGCCGTTGTCACTGCCGGAAAACCGTTGTAGTCCAGTTCCTCAAGCGTCGGCAGTTCATAGCGCACCACACCCATGTCGTTGAGCAGCCTCCCCATTCCCGCCAGCGTCCTCGCGTCGGCTATCGTCAGATCATACGTCCCGTTGATATACGCTCGCTGCGCCTGGTAGTACTCGTTCTCCGTGTCCAGCAGATCCAGCAGCGTTCGTCTGCCGATCGTGAACTGGTCAAGATACGCCACACGAACCTGGTCAAGACGCCTCCGGTGCTCGTCCAGATACTCCACCTGTCTTGTCAGTGACTT
>JAPHUN010000350.1 GCA_026193435.1 Chlorobium sp. | reverse complement strand
TGTGGTGATGATTTCTTCAGGGTTGGGGGCGAATGATTATTCGCCCCTACGGGGTGCGGTGGTGATTGTTGACGGATGGGGGGTGCGAAAGATGTTTCGCCCCTACGGGATGCTCAATCAGGCCCGGTTTGTCTGTATGCTGTGCCAGAGGGTCAGCCAGAGTGCTCCGAGTCCGAGGAGGGTGAAAATAAAGCCGACCAGCCAGCCGATGAACGGGATGAGCCCGACGAGCCAGATGAGGAGGATGCCGAGTGTGAAGGGCCAGAAGAACGACGGCGCTGCTTCGTCGCCGCGGAGTTTGCCGGTGATTTTTCTGCCGAGCCAGAGACCGCTGAAAATCTGGCTGATGAAGAGTGCTATCAGGAAGAGCATTCCGGCAATCAGGCCGAGAGGGATGCCGACAAGGGTCGCGAGCGTGATCGCGATCGCGGGCGGCGTGGCCACAAAAACCACGAAGCCGATGCCGACAGCTGCCCAGGGAGAGGCGGTGATGGTCGATACGGCGGTTTCAATCTGTTGCGGGAAGAGCGAGCGGAGTATGAACCCTGTGACGATGATAGCCGCGAGCGAGAGAATCCAGCCTGCCACGGCGGCGGCCGCTGCCACTTCGCCGATATCCTCGCGCCATGTATTCCACTCCTGATCAGCGTCATCTAACGGGGTCTCAGATACCGTGCCGGAAATCGAGGCCTTGTCGAGTCCCTGGATGGATGCCGCCGAGTAGTTGAAATCGCCCATGATGACCGTGGCGGGGTCGAGCGTGATTCTGGCGGCCTTGACCGTTACATCGCCTTTGAACGTTCCGGAGAGTTCGGCGTTGGCGGCATAACAGGTGACCGATTCCGCGAACGTTCCGCCAAGTTTCGCGTCTGTAGCCAGAATTTGCACCTGTTTCCGGAAATCGCCGCTCGTCAGGGCCTTCACGGCTACAACGTTCATGTTGTTCTCGGCGGTTCCGTTGACCTCGACATTGATGCCTGCAATGTCAAGCTCTTCCTGCACGACCTCGTCTTGCGGTATCACAAGGTTGATGCCCGTCCGCCAGTTGGCGTCACTGTCGGGATGATCCTGAAATGCAAGTGAGTCATCTGCCGCGAAAAGAATGAAAAGCAGACAGAGCAGTGTGGAGGTAAGCGTTTTCATGATGCACGTTGCTTTTTTAAGACAGTTTCAGTGGATGAATCATACTGCATCTATGATGGTAAAAGAAATGTGCCGCTAATAGTTTCACCTACGTTGATCGTTTCATGAACACTGCGACAGGAAGTCCTCTTCAATGCAGTTTTCGATAGTTCCATGGAGGTACCGGGTTGGGGTCGATCCAGAGGCCTGTTTTTGCTGTTCTCGCGCTCTCTTCGAGCCGGGCGAGATTCGCGTCATCTGAATAGCGTTTGTAATGCCAGGCAAGTCCGTTACGCAGGAGCTCCTCGTTCAGGCAGAGCGAGTCCACATAGACCCAGGCGACAACCCTGCCGTAGCGGTCGCGGTCAACCGCTGTGAACCGTATCTCTCCCTCCCGTAAAACTTTTTTTGTGAACCGTTCGGCTTTCCTGTAAAAAGGCTGCTTTCGTTCAGGGCAGTCTATGCCGAAGAGTCTGATTTCCACCTCTTCACGTTCCTTTGTCAAGGTGAAGCTGTCCCCGTCGGCGACGCGCAATACCTCGTAACCGCCGCTTTGGGTGTCGAGCCTGAGAAATACCGTGATGAGTACTGCTGTCAGAAGCAGCAGCAGGGCGAGGAGAAGATTCTTCTGTTTCATCCGATGCTATCGTCGCTGTGAGAATGATGGATAATGGATTGTTATGGTATATTCACTCAAACTTACAAGAATTTAGACGAAAACTATGGTTCTCCTGACAGTAGAGGCGATAAGCAAGCAGTACGGGTTGAAGAAACTGTTCGACGATGTCTCGTTCGGTATCGATGAAAAGGACAAGGTTGGTATTATCGGGGTGAACGGTAGCGGGAAAAGCACGCTGCTGAAGATTCTTTCCGGAATGGAGACTCCTGATTCGGGCAAAGTTATGGTGACCAGGCAGAGCCGTATTGCCTGGCTTCCTCAGGACTCGCCATACAATCCCGAAGATACGGTGCTTGAAGCTGTTCTGAAATCAGGAGACAAAATACTGAACCTGGTTTACGAGTATGAACTGGTCTGCAAGGCCCTCGAGGAGGGCAGTGATGATGCCGGGCTGATTGAAAAAATGAGCGATGTATCACATGAACTGGATGTGAACAACGCGTGGGAACTCGAAGCGACGGTCAAGGCGGTTCTTGGCAAATTGGGCCTGCATGACGTAACGTCGAAGATGGGGACTCTTTCCGGTGGTCAGCGTAAACGCGTGGCTTTGGCTCATGCTCTGGTTATGCCGAGCGAAGCCCTGATTCTCGATGAGCCGACCAACCATCTCGATGCCGACAGCGTCGAGTGGCTGGAAAACTATCTCAAGCGGTATCAGGGCGCGGTGCTTCTGGTGACCCATGACCGGTATTTTCTCGATCGTGTGGCCAATCGCATGATCGAACTCGATGGCGTGACGGCAAATACGTTTTCAGGAGGTTACACAAGCTATCTGCAGCAGAAAGCTGAAAAAGAGGAACAGGATGCGAGGGCAGACCGGAAACGACAGGCGCTGGTCAGGCAGGAGCTTGCCTGGCTGCGGACGGGGTGCAAAGCCCGCACAACCAAGCAGAAGGCGCGCATACAGCGTGCTGAAGGATTGATGGAAACACGGGGGATGGCTGAAAAGCAGGAGATTAAGACAGGGTTCGGGAGCGATCGTCTCGGAAACAAGATCATCGAGATGCACAAGGTGTCGAAGTCATGGGGCGATCAGAGGCTGATCTCTTCCTTTGAATATCTTTTACAGAAGGGGGACAGGATAGGCATTATCGGGCCCAACGGTTGCGGGAAAACAACGCTGCTCGACCTGATAACCGGAAAGGTGGAGCCGGACAGCGGGCATATCGAAATCGGCAAGACAGTCAAAATCGGTTACTATGACCAGATGAGCAGCGGCCTCGACGATGCCATGCGGGTGATCGATTATATCAAGGAGGAGGCGGAACAGATAAAACTGAAGGACGGAAGCCAGCTTTCTGCCTCGAAAATGCTGGAGCGGTTCCTTTTTGAACCCGCTGTTCAGTACAATCGTATCGGCAATCTCTCCGGAGGAGAGAGGCGCAGGCTCTACCTGCTCAAACAGCTGATTGATTCGCCTAATGTGCTGCTTCTCGATGAGCCGACAAACGATCTTGATATTCCGACTCTTCAGGTACTCGAGGATTTTCTCGATTCATGGCCGGGATGCGTGATCGCGGTCAGCCACGACCGCTACTTTCTCGACAGGGTGTCTGAACACATTTTTGCCTTTGAGGAGAACGGAAAGATCAGGGAGTATCCGGGAAACTACAGCGTCTATCTTGAGATGAAAGCTGAAAGGGAGGCAGTGAAAGAAAAACCGGCGACGAGAAAGCCTGCGAAGCAATCGAAGGATAAGCCCTCAGGTTCCGGCCCGCGCAAGCTCAGCCAGAAAGAAAGGCGTGAAATGGATGCTCTCGAAAAAAAGATCGCCGAAGCCGAAGAGCGTCAGGCGGAAATTTCCAGCCGATTACATGACGCGGGATCGGATTTTGACCGGGTCAGTGAACTGAGCCAGGAACTGCAAACGTTGCAGCATCAGATGGACAGGGACATGGCCAGATGGGAGGAACTGGCCGAGCTGGAATGACAGGTGAAAATTTGTGTATTTCTTCTGGAAATCACTACATTATAAACAGATACCTAAGTTGATCGTTTCAACAAATGCTTTAAGCTGTCAACTTTATAACAATCGCTCAACTTAGGAGATACATATACCTGTTATGTTTTTCTTAAACCTCAAACTTCATGGGGGCAGCTATGTCACTCGACCAGGCAAAAGCGGCAATCAACAAAATCAAATCTGACAGCAACTTTCGTCAGCAGATAATGTCTGTCGCTGATGTCGGCAAGCGTATCGAACATCTGAACAGAGCGGGTTTTCAGTGCACACTTGAGGAGATTGATCAATTAACGGCCCTCGATCTGGATATTGCCGATCTTAAGTGTGATAAGGTTGTGACATCATGGTGTCCTACGGTGAAAGAATAGTTTTTTCTCTTTTTACGTCACCTTTTGACGTGACTGGTCGACCATAAACTGTCGTCGACAGGTTATGATCGTTTTTTTTGTCGTGACGCTTTCACTGGGCCTGATCCGAAAGGCCGTCTCTGCTGCTTTGAATAATGCGGTAGCCATATGCTTCAAGTGGTGTGACAGGTTTATTCAGCAGCTTTTTGCCTGTTTCAGCTGTCAGATAGATATCATAAAATACGTCCATACATTCAGAAAGATGTGTCTTGTAATGGGTGCAGTATGCATCATGCTTGTTTACGCTGTTTTTTCTCGCATCCAGCCAGGTTTTAGGACATATCTCTGAGCAGATCGGAAGAAACGAACAGGCCTTACACTCTTCATGAGCGTATTGATCTGTTGCAATCGTATACTGTGCTTGTATATGATGTTTTGTGATGGGGCTTTTACTGTTGACATTACCGATGGTCATTTCCGGTATTCCTACATCTTCCCAGCATTTATACAATTCACCAGACGGGCCGATGACGTACATGTTATTAAAATGTGCTACGCATAGACCTGTTTCATTACTGTGGGGATAAAACATGGATTTGGTCAGGATGCCATGATCATAGTAGAGTTTGATGCAGTAGGTGATCCACTCTGATTCGCTTAGCCCCCATGGTTGGGTTGTTTTAAGTTTTGAAGCATGGACGCTTATTTTTTTCTTTGGGTACCGGTCTGAAATCTGCTCCCTGAGAGGGATAAAGAAGTCCATATTCCTTTTATCGATATTAACCCGTATATCGCATGATCCATTGTATGATGAATCCATCAGCCGATCAATATTTCTGATGATTCTGTCATATGTTGTACCTCCATTAAGCAGTTTTCTTCTTCTGTCATGCATTGCCTGTGGCCCATCGAGAGTAATCTGAATGTTGGAGATTTTCAGGTCATTGAACAGATCAGGGTTTTTCTTGTCAAGCAGAAAACCATTGCTGACAAGCTGAGCACTTTCAAGTTCCGGTCCATCATCAAATATCCTTCGGGTAACGGTCTCTATTGCGTCAAACGCGAGGGTGGGCTCTCCCCCATACCAGATAAGGCTTACTTTCCCTGATCCAGCCCGTTCCGTGATGAATTTCATCAGGTTATCGATGGTTTCATCGCTCATGACCGTTGTGTCGTGCTGGCTGTTCTCGAAGCAGTAGCTGCAGTCGAAGTTGCATGCCAGGGTAGGGCAGATGGTGAGAGAAAGGTTTTGCTGGCCGTAACAATTGCAGTTGCGTTGATACTGCTTGATCATCAGCAGCTTTTCGTTTTCTTCCTCCTCAACAAGCACATGCTTTTCTCTCAGGAGTTCAAAGAATGCATCCCCGATGCCCTCTTCGGCATGACCGGGATTGTTTTCGAGTTGCCTGAGGTAGTCATAATGAGCCTGGTCGAGTTCGAGCAGGCAGTTCGACATGGCGTTGTAAAGAAAGCAGCCGAACCGTTCAGAGCGGAAAAGAGTGCTGTATTGTGACCAGAAAGCCATTGTATCGAGGATTAACGTGGCTGGAACGCGGCGTGCAGGGAAGGGTATACATGAAGATGTATACCCTTCCCTGCAGCGCTTTCAGATAGAATTCCGATGCGGTTTTATTATCCTAATGTATGAAAAATAAAGGATTAAGGCATATGCCGTGCATATGGACCAGGCATTGACGCTTTTTACAGGTTACTCTTTTTGTTTTTCATGGATATCGGTATGCGGTTGGAATTCCTTGTGTCCGGTCTGCCAGAAGGCAAAGCTCAGGACGTCGGCAAGTGATTCGAACTGCCTTGTCTTGGTGTCGCCTATGCCGTGACCTGACTGGAAATCCGGGTAGAAAAGCACCGGTCTCTGTGACGCCGTCGCGGACTGAAGGCGGGCTGCGAATTTGGCTGGCTGCCAGGCGATCACTCTGGGATCATTGAGGCCTGCCGTGACAAGAGCGGCAGGGTAACGGACGCCGTCTGTAATGCTCAGATAGGGGTCCATTTCTATCAGCGCGAGGCATTCGAGGGAGTCTTTGACCGTCCCGAATTCCGGCGTGTTAACAGGGCCGTTGGGTGTTTCCTCTCCTCGTAGGGGGTTCATGGCCCCCACCTGCGGGATGACCGCCGCGAAAAGGTCGGGTCGGTCGGTCATCGCCTTGCCGACAAGTATTCCTCCGGCGCTGGCGCTGTTGATGGCGATATGGTCCGGAGAGGAGTAGTTGTTTTTGATAATATATTCCGTGCAGCTGATCAGATCTTTCCAGGTGTTGGGTTTGGTCGATTTCATCCCTGCTTTGTGCCATGCATCGCCCAGCTCGCCTCCTCCTCTGACATGTGCGACAGCAAGAATTCCTCCCTTATGGGTCCAGAGAAGAAACGAGGGACTGAAGAACGGTCTCAGCGATTTGCCGTATGCGCCGTATCCATAAAAAAGCACGGGATTTTGTCCATCTTTTTTCAGACCTTTTTTGTAAATCAGCGAAAGGGGTACCTTGACGCCGTCATGTGACGGTACCATGACTTCGTCGACGATGAGGTCCTCATATTCCGGGTATTCAGCAGGGGAAGAGAGTGTCTCGTAGATAAACGAACCGGATTTTTCGTTATAGCGGTATCGTTTATAGTCGCTGCCCCATCCGGAGATCACTACCCATGCTTCAGGAAACCGGAATCCCTTGCCGGACAGGTGTAGGGTTCCTGCCTCGAAAGGGAGTTTGATTTTTTTCGCTTTTTTCTTTCCGGAACGTAGTCTGAAGAATTCAACTTCCACGCCGTTTTTCGATTGGGTGTAAAAAATGCCCTTGCTGGTGAGGATGAACGAGGTAAGAACAGCATCGGGGTGGTCTTCGATCACTGTTTCGGCGTTGCTGATGTCCGGTTGCAGAAGAGAGGTTTTAAGAACCTTGAAATTCGGTGCGTTTTCCGGAGTATAGAGATACAGGTCTGTTTCGGTGGCAGAAAAGTCGTGAATATTATCTTCAGGTGTGAAGAGTATTTTCCAGGATATCCTGTCGGCTGTCAGTTCTGAAACCGGCGCGTAATAGACAAAAAGGCGACGGTCCACGTTTTGTATAAAGGCGAAGAGATGCGCGCTGTCCTTGTCGTAATGGACAAATGGAATGTCTTCAGGGCGAATGTTCATGTCGGGATTGGTGGTTCCGGAGAAGATTTCCCTGTCAGTGGACGGATCGGTTCCGACCATGTGGAGGTAGACCCTGCTGTTTTTCTGGATATCGATGTCCCCCTGCATGCCTTTGTTAAGACGGTTGTAGAGGAACGCAGTGCCGTCAGGCAGCCAGGAGGGTGAAGCGAACCGGCAACGATCTATTTTCTCAGGATAGAGTTCTCCTGTTTTCACGTTCATGATCATCAGGATATCATCCTCCGAGCCATCTGCGGCAACGGATATCGCGACTTTTGAACCATCATCGTCAGGAGAAATGTTACTGACGACATAGTTGCCTGTTCCTTTTTCCGAGAGTTGCGACGGATCAAGGAGCAATCTTTCATCACCTGAATATCCCTCCCTGTAGTAGAGTTTTCCGGTTTCGTCGGAGGGTGTTCGTTTCAGATAGAAGTAGCGGTCGTTATCAGTTATGACAAGATTATAGACTTTTGAAGATCTTCTGCTGTCGAAATCCTGCATCTTTTCAATCAGCGATGTTCTTCCGGGAATATTCTCCATGACTGATCGGGCGGATTCCTCCTGTGTTTTGAACCACTGCAGGACGAGAGGATCCTTCAGATTTTCCATGTAGCGGTAGCGATCGACAATCTTTTTTCCGCAATAGATTTCCGTGACCGGTTTTTCAGGAGCTTCAGCGGTATTCTGCATCGGTATGACCGTTTCGCTCTGTGCTTGTCGGGAGAATGATGAAAGACAAAAAAAGAATATAGCGGTGAGTAGTACTGCTTTTTTCATGGTCAACGTATCATATGAGTATCAAATTCGTCTGATTCTGTAGCGTGTAATATGCCTAAAGCGCCATCTATTCTCCTAATCGGAAAATAACAAAGGCCACGGTTTTCGCCGTGGCCTTTGATCTATCTGCCGCCATCTCTTCCCCATCTTTTTTCACGGGATCTGTTTTCTTTCTTGTCGTTTCTGACATCCTTGCGGCTGATTCTGTTTTCTGCCCAGCGTTTTTGTTTCCGTTCGTTGTCTGTGTTTCTCCATACTGTAGATTTTCTGG
>JAPHUN010000336.1 GCA_026193435.1 Chlorobium sp. | reverse complement strand
GAAGCAGGGAAAGCATGATTCCCTATGAGGGGACGGTAACGTTTGCCGCCGAGTCAGGGGGCACCAGGGTGACCTACCGGTTTACCATGCGCCCCGAAGGACTGCTGGCGTTGCTTGATCCGCTGATTGCTATAGCATTCACCCCTCGATTCCGCCAGAATCTTGACAATCTGCCTCTTCTTCTTGAGAGGCGTTCATAAGTAACGGAGAAGAAGCATGGAGTTACCTCGAAAGCCTGACAAGAGGCTTGAAGAGTTCCGGTACTTTCTGAAAGACAGTATCCGTCAGACGATCAATTTTCGTCAAACCGCGCAGAGCCTTCAACTGCCTGCGCCGCCTCTCCAGAAACCCTCCCCCGAGGATGTGGTTCGTATCGATCTGCCGGAGGGTCCCGGGTCATTGAAGAAGCTCTGTGCCCTGCCGGTGGGCCAGGCAATCAGTCAGAGGGAGAGCGTACGGTTCTATGCAGACGAGCCGCTTTCTCTTGAGGAACTTTCCGCCCTGCTCTGGGCGACGCAGGGGGTTCGGCATGTGCTGAGTGAAGAGTGCGCCCTGCGCACAGTGCCTTCCGCGGGGGCTCGCCACTCGTTTGAAACCTACATCGCTGCGCAGAATGTGAAAGGGTTGCAGTCCGGTCTTTACCGCTACCTTCCCCTTGACCATCAACTGGTGCAGCTCTTCGTCGATGAGCTGATAGGAATCAAGGCCGCCCGTGCCTGTATGGACCAGCGGTTCGTCGCCGGTGCTGCCGCAACCTTCTTCTGGACGACCATTCCGGAGCGCATGGAGTGGAGATACGGCCTCGCCGCCCACAAGGTCATCGCCCTCGACGCTGGTCATGTCTGCCAGAACCTCTATCTCGCATGCACCGCCCTCGGCGCGGGAACCTGCGCCATAGCCGCCTACGACCAGACCGAGTGCGACCGGCTGCTCGGGGTTGACGGGGATGAAGAGTTCACGGTGTACATCTCGCCGGTGGGGAAGGTATAACGCGATCGTGAAGCAACAGCACGACTGCCTGGATGACAATCGTGCTGAAAAGGCGGAAGAGTGTCAGGAAAGGACTTCATACTTCAGGGTATAGCTGGCGCCATCACCCTTGAACTTGCATTCCTTTGTCCCCCGTCCGCTGTCCCCGGTGGAAATAATCACCTTATCGATATGATCATCAGAATCGTACCATGACCCGCTGTCCTGATCATACAGGTCAAGACGGACAGAATTCTGAAAACGAATCGGTTCGATACCTGCCAGGCTTTTTGTGTTTCCATCGTTCATTGAGCGAGGCCCCCATTTGAGCACTCTGTCTACATGCAGATAGGTTTCATCTGCCCCTGTACTATCCTCGGTGTCATGACAGGTAAGGGAAATCAGCTTCAAACGATAATCAGCAGGCTCTGTGACAGGCGACTGCTCCCCAACATGGTATTTGAGCACATATCTGGATCCGTCACCATCGAAGGTATAGGATTGAGTGCCCTGACCGTTGACAGCGGGCGTAACCAGAAAATGTCCGAGATGATCATCGTCATCTGAAGGCATGTCGCCATCCTTGTCATAGAGATCCAGACGCACACTCCCCTGAAACCCGAGAGGATCCAGACCGGTGAGATCCCGTGTATTGCCGTCATTCATTGATTTAGGCCCCCATACGATCACATTGTTGGCACGCATATAGGTCTCGTCAGCTCCGATAAAATCTTCGGTCTCATGACACTTGAGGGATTCAAGGAAGAGCTGATAGGTAGTGCCGGGAACAGCTTCACCGGTATTGACATCATACTCGACCACCTTGTATATCAGCAAATAGTGTGCGCCGTCTTTTTTGAATACACAGGATTTTTCTCCCTGGCCGGCAAGGCTTGCAGGAATAGAGACTTTGCCCAGTGAATCGTCTCCGTCAAGTGGTACATCATCCGATACAAACGAAGCCCCTGAGTCCTTGTCAAACAATGAGATCCCGGCTACATCAGTAAATTCTATCGGAGGAACATCCGTCAGTACTTTTGCATCGCCATTATTCATCCGGACAGGCCCCCAGACCCTGATACCATTAACCCGAAGATAGGCGCTGTCTGCACCTGACCAGTCCTCTGTTTCATTACAGACAAGCCCGATAAGGTGAAGTTTGAATAACTTCTGAGGCTCCTCCCGTCTGTCAGTATCGAACTGTTTCATGCAATACGCGCAACCATTGTAGCCCCGGTCAAGGGCATCGAATATTGAGGTAAAGTTCACCTTGTTGGATGAAAGCATACGAGAGACATACTCACATCCCGTTGCATGCACTTCCAGGGAATGCTTGTTGCCAACGTATGCCATACTGTAAAGTTCGGCAGCGACAATACTTTCCTCCGCCATGTCAATTCCCGAGAATTCGCCCATCTGCTCACGATATGCATCAGGAAAACCGAGAGTGGAAAGAACTGTATTGACTCCGGCAGAACAGTTCTGAGTAAAAAGATGATACGTGATAGTGTTTCCCATCTCCCTGTTCTTGTTGAAATTGAAGATCCGCCCAAGAAGAGCATTCATGAGATCTTCATACGATGGAATGTTGTGGGATGATACATCAGGAGAGAGTCGAACAGCCTGTAGATCCTTGTCCGGACTGAGGGCATCCGTATTGCTCTCTTTTGCGATTTCATTGATTGCCCAGATATCAGACTCCGGATTGAATTTGTACTTGATGTTATCGCTGGAGTCTGTCCCTACTCCCACAGTGGTAAAGTATACAGCAAGCCCGGCATCATTGACTTCACGGCGATATCGAACATGCCATCCGTCCCAACGACCGGTCACGCGCTTTGCCTGCTCTTCATCCTTGTACATAAAAATGAAAAAATGGTGATTCCCGAGAAAAGCGGGATCAATGTCACGGCTTGCCCAGTAAACACCAGCCACCTGATCACGAGAAGTGGCATGCATCAGTTCGTTCTGCAATGTGAACGACATAGAGTAACTCCAGTTTTATTTGAGGTAATAGTGAGGGTATAAGCGCCGACAGCTTGGTTCGCTTATTCAGGTACGACTGATGATCCACAAGCCCGGAACAGTCGAGCAGCTTACTGGCGCCAATATAGGGCTGATAAGTTGATTTTACGCAGAAAATATCTGCTATTTTGACGTTGCTGTTGTTAATGTGCCAGAGCCGCTTAAGCATGGGCCGAATGTGACCGGCTGCCGTTGATTGACGGGGATGAGGCGTTCACGGAGTAGATCTCCCCTCTCCACCAAACCCGCCTGATGAAGCCCGTTTTTCCGGAGAGCAGCCTAAGGAGAGAGTGGTTTTGTTTCTCTTGCTATTCCATCTCTTCAGGTCATTCTGTATACTGTTCCGATACGGCACAGTAACTGGAAGCATCTATTGGATTAAGCGGCAGAGTGAGTCGCCGGCGTTTTCCTCCGCATGGTAGCAGAGAAGCATTAACCATAGAAGAATAACGACAGGGTATGATGAAAAGGATGTGTTTATCACCTATACAAGCTGATCGCGGAATCACGACAATCGCAGCAGAACAATGAAAATCCTCCACACATCAGACTGGCATTTAGGGCGCTCTCTTTACGGCAGAAAACGGTATGAGGAGTTTTCGGCGTTTCTGGACTGGCTGGCTCAGACCATTGAAGATGAAAAGGTCGATGCTCTGCTCGTTGCCGGGGATGTGTTCGATACCAGCACGCCCGGCAATCGGGCTCAGGAGCTGTATTATCGCTTTCTTTGCCGGGTGTCCAACTCCTGCTGTCGCCATGTCGTTGTTGTTGCCGGGAACCATGACTCTCCCTCGTTTCTGAATGCTCCGAAAGAGCTGCTGCGGGCGCTCAACGTGCATGTGATCGGTGCCGTAACGGACGTCCTGGAAGATGAGGTTTTTGTGATTGATGATTTTGGATCTGAGAAGTCAGATTCAGGGCAAACATCGGGGCAATTGGAGTTTTTTCATTCAAAAATCAGCGATCAAAAATCTGCAATCATCTGCGCTGTTCCCTATCTGCGCGACAAGGACGTCCGGACGGTGGAGCCGGGAGAGACCATCGACGACAAGAACCGGAAACTGGTCGACGGAATCAAAGAGCACTATGCCCGATTGGTCGAGATCGCCGAACAAAAGCGCCACGAACTCCTCCAAAAACAGGCAATCGACACTCAAAAATCAAAAATCAAAAATCACCAGTCCTCCATTCCCATCATTGCCATGGGGCACCTCTTCACCGCAGGAGGCAAAACCGTCGAAGGCGATGGCGTCCGGGAGCTGTATGTGGGGTCATTGGCGCACGTCGGCAAGGAGGTATTCTCTCCGTCGATCGACTATGTCGCCCTCGGCCATCTGCATGTTCCTCAGGCGGTCAGCGGCGCGGAACACATCCGATATTCCGGCTCTCCCCTTCCCATGGGCTTCGGTGAAGCGAACCAGCAGAAATCCGTGGTGATCGTAGATTTTGGATTTGAGAAGGCAGATGTAAAGGCCAAAAATCCTCAATCCTCAATCCTCAATCAAAAATCAAAAATCTCCCTCCTTCCCGTCCCCTGTTTTCAGCCGTTGGTACGCATCACGGGCTCGCTGGAAGACATTCAGGCAAGGCTGGAAGAACTGAAAAAGGACGAGAGCCGCGCATGGCTGGAGATCGAGTATACCGGCAGGGAAGTCATCGGTAATCTTCGGGAGAGTATTGAGGAAACACTCTCCGATTCATCCATGGAAGTTCGTCGGATAAAAAACAGGATGGTTATGGACCGGGTGATCGGCTCGATCGAAGAAGAAGAGACCCTCGATGATCTGGAGACCGGTGAAGTCTTTACCCGTTGCCTCGACGCATTCGACGTTCCTGACGAAGACCGGGAGGAGCTCAATGGTGCGTATAACGAGGTGGTGAGAGATTTGGTTGAGGAAGATCTGAATAATTTTTGATTTTTGAAGTCGGATTTTTGAATGCAAGACGAGAACGTAATGGAAGAGGAACTCAAAGAAAGGACCAAACGGTTCGCACTGAGAATTATGAAATTAGTCGACTCTTTGCCCAGAAGCACATCGGCGAATGTAATTGGTCGTCAAGTCATTCGTTCAGGAACTTCGGTGGGGGCGAATTACCGGGCCGCCTGTAGAGGAAGGTCTAAAGCGGAATTCATCTCAAAGCTTGGAGTAGTAGTGGAAGAAGTTGACGAAACCTGTTTCTGGCTGGAATTGATTATCGAAGGGAGCTTACTGCCGAAGGAAAAAGTATTGTCGCTTCTTAATGAGGCTGATGAATTGACTGCGATATTTGTCTCTTCCATCAAAACGTCTCGGGGCAATCAAAAATCATAAATCGGAGTTCTAAAATTATGAAAATTCTCGAACTTCGATTGAAAAACCTCAACTCCCTTTACGGGGAATGGATCATTGACTTTACGGAACCGGAATATGTGTCCAGTGGGATTTTTGCCCTGACCGGACCGACCGGTGCCGGCAAGTCGACTGTTCTTGATGCAATCTGTCTTGCCCTGTATGGGGGCACTCCGCGCCTCGGAAAAATCACCAAAAGCGGAAATGAGATCATGTCCCGCCAGACCGGGGAGTGTTATGCCGAGGTATTGTTTGAGTCCCAGGCCGGCCGTTTCCGTTGCCATTGGGAGCAGCGCCGTGCCCGAAAGAGAGCTGACGGAAAATTACAGGATCAGGAACATCAGATAGTCGATGCCGACACGGGCAAACCTTTAGAAACGAAAAAGAGTCTGGTATCAGGGGTTATCGAAGAAAAAACAGGGATGGACTTCGACCGCTTTACACGGTCCATCCTGCTGGCGCAAGGCGGCTTCGATATCTTCCTGAAGTCAGATGCCGAGCAGAAGTCGAAGATTCTGGAGCAGATCACCGGAACAGAGATTTATTCGGCCATTTCGAGAAGTGTTCATGAGCGCCAGCGTGACGAACGGGAAAAGCTGAACCTGCTTCAGGCTGAAACATCAGGCATCGTGATTCTGGATCTGGAAGAGGAAAAAGAGATGCAACTGAGGCTTAAGATAAAGCAGGAAGAGGAGGCAGATCTTATCGGCAAATCAACTGACACGGAAACAGCCATTACATGGCTCACTTCTATTGACGGGTTGAAAAAGGAAATCAGCAGCCTTGCTGAAGAAGCGGTTAAGCTACAGGGCGATAACGCTGATTTCAAACCGGAACGTGACAGACTTGTCCGGGCAAGAAAGGCGGCTTCGCTGGATGGCGTGTATGCAACGCTCACAGAAATCCGAAAACAGCAGTCAGACGATCAGGCCTCACTGAAGGCTGAAGAAGCGGTTTTTCCTGAACTTGAAGCCTTGGCTGAGGAACAGGATGAACTACTCAAGTCAGCTGAGCAGCAGACTGCGAAAGCCAAAGAGGAGCTGAAAACGGCTGTTCCGCTTATACAGAATGTACGAGCCCTTGACCAGAAGCTCTCTGGACAGGAAAAGACTGTTTCTGAAAGTGAAGAGAGCTGCATAAAGGATGCCGTAAAAATTGATGACGGCAAAGAGGTGAGAGCAACAGTGCAGGAAAAGCGAAACGAGGCTGAAAAAGATCTGGATCTCATTGAGGACTACCTCAAAGAACATGCACAGGATGCATGGTTGATCGGTGGTTTGGCCGGAGTCGAAGAGCAGTTGAACGCGCTGCTCGTCAAACAAAAAGAGATCGTTCGGAAAGAAGCCGATCTCAAGAAGGCTGACGAGGTTCTGGAGCAGGCGATACCGAACCTCGATGAATGCACAGAGCAATGCAGGATCCGTAAGCTGGAACTCGATGACGCATCAAGAAATCTGCAGCAAGGGAAAAATATTTTGAGCGAATTGCTGGCAGGACGGCAGTTGCGTGAATACCGTACTGAGAAGGAAACCCTTCTTCGTGAAATGGCTTTTCTGTCAAAGATTGCGGAGCTTGAAGAGTATCGGTCAAAACTGGAAGATGGCAAACCCTGTCCACTCTGCGGTGCGAAAGAACACCCCTTTGCAGATGGGAATGTCCCTGTTTCCGATGAGAACGAAAAGAAGATCGATTCGCTTACCGGGATTATTTCCCGGGCTGAAGATCAGGATGCGGCCAATCAGAAACTTGAAGAATCAGAAGCCGTTGCCCGTGGAAATCTGACTGCATGTGAGAAGCGTGAAGCAGCGGCAGCGAATGATAAAAAGGCAGCAGGGAAAGACCTTGCGGAAGTGAAGGAAGGGCTGGAGAACCTCAGGGCCGGTTATGCCGAACTGAAACAGGCGGTGTCTGAGAAACTACAGCCGCTTGGCATCACGGAAATCCCTGATGCCGATGTTGTATCACTGCTTGAGTCGCTGAAGGATCGGCTGGATGCATGGCATGCTCAGGTTAAGAATAAGGAGGAAATAGAAAAACAGATTGCCGAACTCGACAATGAGATGAAACGTCAGGATGCGGTCATAGAAACCCTG
>JAPHUN010000147.1 GCA_026193435.1 Chlorobium sp. | reverse complement strand
GAAGACTGGTAACTGGTAGGGGCGAAAAATCTTTCGCCCTCACCTGTCAACTTCGTGTTTAGCTATTAAGCCATTTAGCTATCCAGCCATCCAGCCCTTTTTACTTTTGCCTTTTGAGCTTTGACTTACACTTGTCCCCCTCTCCTGTCATTCCCGTGCTTGACACGGGAATCCACAGTATCTTATGTAAAACCGTATGGATCCCGGATCAAGTCCGGGATGACTATCTTAACGTAGTCACTGGTCACTGGTCACTGGTCACTGGTCACTGGTCACTGTTCACTTTTTTCCCTTTTTCCCTGCGGGTATCATTTTCTTTTTGCAAAAATTCTCGCTATCCTTATATTTGCATTCACGTTTCGAGGACAGATAGCTCAGTTGGTAGAGCAAAGGACTGAAAATCCTTGTGTCGGGGGTTCGATTCCCTCTCTGTCCACAAGGCAAAATCGACGTATCGATCTCACGATGCCACGCTTATCTCATTTCTTCCTTCTCCCCTTCGATTTATACTGTAGATGCAAGAAGCAGGAGGCATCGCTCTGTTCAGTGGCAACATGACGCGAGCGTAAATCTCTTTATGTTTTTCCTATGAACATCACGACAGAACTGGATCGGGATATCTGGCATAATCTTCAGGAGCCCGGTTCCTATGAGTGGTGGTATTTCGACGCGGAAGATGAAGAACAGGGTATTTCTCTTGTGTGTATATGGTTTGCCGGTTTTGCTTTCTCCCCGTACTATATGGAGCACTATCTGGGCTGGAAACAGAACAGACGCGCCATCTCTCCGAAAGCACTCGATTACTCCGCATTCAGCTTTCAACTCTACGAAAACGGACGTGAAAGCATTAATTTCATCAAAGAAGGGCCCTCCTCACTCTTTGAGAGCAGCGGAAACGATATCGATGTCCGCTTTGAGCGTAACCGTTTCTTTTATGACTCTCAGCGGCAGTCCTATGTGCTCGATGTGGCATTTGATTTTCCTGCACGTCGCAAGAAAATCGCCGCCAAACTGGTTTTCAGCGTCAGGCACCGTTATTCCTACAGAAAAACAGACGGGAACAACAACGGGAACGTTCCGCATCACGAATGGCTGCTGACGCTTCCACGGGCGGATGTGACCGGTTCGCTAACCGTTAGCGATACGCTCAGAAAACAAGCCCGCACGCTTGAGTTTCACGGAAGAGGATATCACGATCACAATCTCGGTACCATGCCGGTGCATGAATATATCGACACGTGGTACTGGGGGCGGGCGTTTTCCGAGGAATACGACCTCATCTACTATATGATTTTTTTTAAAAATTCCGGTTACCGACCGCTTACCCTTTGTATGCTGCGCGATAACGGCACCGGAGACCTTACGGTGTATGAAGATCTGCGTATCGACAAGTCAGGGCTGCGGCGCGGTTTGTTCGCTCCCGTACACAACAGGAATCTCGGTTTTTCCTGTGATGATTTTCGTGTCGATATCCGTCAGCGGCAGGTTCTTGATTCAGGCCCGTTTTATCTGCGATACAGTTCGAATATCGTGTTTCAGAAAGGTGGCCTTGAAAGCACCTCCCTGAGAGGAATATCGGAATTTCTCAGTCCCGGACGGCTTGAGATGTCGGCGCTCAGGTTTTTTACCCGATGCAGGGTATGGCGCCACGGGGTCAGTTCGGTAATGTACGGTATGTATAATTTTTTCAAGACCTCATTGCATTGGATTAAACGGTAAAAAATCATAAATTCGACCACGTTTGCGTGATGCTTCTCGCCGCAGCCTGAAGCTGCAGCATTCAGGGAACGCAGGAGAATGCGGAATCAGGTCATTATTCGCATACATAGTCTACACGTGCTCCTCTGGTCGATGTTCTTCTCAGAGGCGCGAAAGTCTTAAAAAAGGAGATAGATCGTAATGGCACAAAACAGTAATTTTAAAAGTCCTAAAAGACTGGACGCGCTGGAAGGCGGCGCTGCAGGTCAATCATCAGGGTCTGTTGCCGGGGGAAAGGCAAGAGGGGGATCCCTTGACGGTGTGGATTTTGAACGTCGAAGTTTTCTCGGTAAAGCGGTAGTCGGTGTAGGGGCTGTTGTTGCCGCCGCCTCACTCTATCCGGTAGTGAACTACATTATTCCCCCTCCGGAAAAAGAGGTCAAGGACAAGGATGAGATGGTTGTCGGAAAAGCCTCTGAAGTACCTGCCGACAGCGGCAAGATATACCAGTTCAACAAGGACAAGGTTATTGTCGTCAATAACGGAGGCACGCTTACCGCAGTTAGCGCGGTCTGCACGCATCTCGGTTGTCTCGTTCAGTGGAAATCCGATGAAAAAAACATCTACTGCGCGTGCCACGGCGCCAGATACACAGATAATGGTCAAATCATCTCCGGCCCTCAGCCATTGCCTCTGGCCCCTTTCAGCGTCAGGGTGGATGGCGATGATCTGATTATTTCAAAAGCATAACGTAACTACTTGAACAACAAGGGAGTCATAAAAAATGGCTGAAGAAAACAAAAATATACAGACACCTGCATCAAAGCCTTCTGCGCCAGGAAAGCCTGAACCGCCGGCCGCCAAGCCCTCAGCACCCGGCGCCTCAAAACCACCTGCGGCAAAAAGCGGCGCGCCTGCCAAGGTAAAGCCGGCAGCTGTCAAACAGGATGCCGGGAAAAAAGGCGTCTACAAACCGCCGGTACAGCGCGCTGAAGCAAATCCTTTCAAAGACACGAAAACAGGCGCTGTCGTCGGATGGCTGGAAGAACGCTTTGCTGTGCTGATTCCGGTTATCGCCTATCTCAGGAAAAAAGAGGTGCCGAAGCATCGTCTTTCTTTCTGGTACTATTTCGGCGGTCTGGCGATGTTCTTCTTTATGATCCAGATCCTGACAGGACTATTGCTGATGCTCTATTACAGGCCGACAGAAGCAGAGGCG
>JAPHUN010000189.1 GCA_026193435.1 Chlorobium sp. | reverse complement strand
CTACAGCGGCGTCCCCTGTGCCTTGCATCTACAGCATGCTCAACAATCGCTCAACTTCGGTGTGAATAAAAATATTAATAGCAGCTACAGTGGGTTTTTTTCGAAAACATCTTGTCGGCAGTCGTCCTGATGCTTCCCGAAGCAGGGAAGAGGCGGTAGTACAGGATCTGGCTCCGGTATTGGCGAGGCTCGATCCCTGGACAAAGGGGCAGCACTTTGTTGATGCTGATCCACAGTATTCCGATGTCATCAGTAGCCTTCCATCGGGTGAAGCAACTACTATGCGGTTATCCGATTCTCCCGGGACCATCTCGATAACAGGTGAAGAGCCTCGTGTTTTCGGTTATCCGGGTACGCTTGATTTTAACCTGCCGGCAATAACGGAACTGTCGGGTATGCCGAGAATTCTTATAGATCTCGGCTATTCAGGAGTTGAGCAGGAGTCACGGGGAATTGCGCACGATATCTCGAACAGAACATTCGGGATGCGTCTCTCCTATCTTGCGCTGAAGAGCTACCCGTTGCTTCGCCTTCAGATAAGTTTTTACAGCTTTCTGCAGGAGCCGCTGCATCTCGAGGTGCTGTCGGATATTCTGGACAGGAACGTTCAGGATTTTTATGCGGCCTTGTACAAAACCGGTAACTATGAACTCTCTGTTCATGTTACGCGTCAGCATCTGGGATCGGTGTTTTCTTCCATTACGGATAATGCCCGGAATGATGTCTACAGGGGTATTTCCGGGATTGTTTCCCGCATAGAGGGGATCCCGCCGTCTGACCGGGATATGAGCAGCGCCGTCAGAGATTGTGAACGAAGGCACCCGCTGGGTGAAGGGATGTGATGCTATGACTGATGATATGCAGCTTGCTGTCAAACTTGCCCGGGATGCGGGAACGCTGATTCTCTCGTATTATCGAAGCAAATCATTGAAGATTGACTCCAAAAGGGACGATACTCCTGTTACTGAAGCTGACAGAAAAGCAGAAAGCCTTATACGTAAAGGCATCACGGAAGTGTTTCCCGACGACGGCATATTCGGTGAAGAGTTTGATGAGAAATTATCGGTAAACGGCCGTCGCTGGATTCTTGATCCGATTGACGGTACGAGGTCCTTTATACATGGTGTGCCTCTTTTCGGTGTTATGATCGGTCTGGAGGTTGATCGTGAAATGAGAGTTGGAGCGGTCAATTTTCCTGCACTGGGAGAGATCTATTATGCTGAAACGGGGTCCGGCGCATTTTTTAACGGCGAAGCCATCAGCGTTTCTGCCATATCTGACTATCGTGAAGCGACTGTTGTCTTTACAGAAAAAGAGTACCTTCTTGACCCTCTTTCAGATCATCCCGTTGATAGTCTTCGTCATGACGCAGGTCTTGTGCGCGGCTGGGGAGATTGCTACGGCCATATGCTTGTCGCTTCCGGCAGAGCAGAAGTGGCAGTTGACAAGATCATGAGCCCATGGGACTGTGCTGCTCTGATTCCTGTTGTTACCGAGGCGGGAGGTCGCTGTTTTGACTATACCGGCGAAACCACCATATACGGACAGGGCCTGGTAAGTACCAACAGGTTCATCGGGGATAAGCTCCTTGTCGATATGGCCTGATCGCCCTGCGGCAGGATCATCCTGAATGAATATTTCCATCCTTCCCTGACGCTATGATCACCTATCTTCTTGTATCTGTCATCATTCTTCTTCTTGTCATACTTGTTTTGCTTGTTCGGGCAAACAAGACAGGTGTTTCGATAGATGCGTTCAAGCGGACGGAGCAAACATTGCGTGCCGATCTTGAGCGGCTTGAGAATGAGCAGAAAAACGAATTTCAGCGCAATAGAATTGAACTGTCCCGGCTGTTTCAGGACAGTCGTGCCGAACAGTCGCTCTCCCTCAAGTCCATTGAGGACGCTTTTGGCGGTCATGTCATGCGGCAGGATGAATTGCAGCGGCGAAATTTCAGTGAACTCTTTTCAAGGCATGAGACCTTGAAAGAGGAGTCATCAAAAAGGCTGGAAGGTATACGAGATACTGTTGAAAAGCGCCTCAATTCCCTGCAGGAGCAAAATGAGAAAAAGCTTGAAGAAATGAGGCGAACGGTTGATGAAAAGCTTCAGTCTACGCTTGAAAAACGGTTGAGCGAGTCTTTCAGTCAGGTCAGCGAGCGCCTTCGGCAGGTGCACGAGGGGTTAGGTGAAATGAAGACCCTCGCGTCCGGTGTCGGGGATTTGAAAAAGGTGCTTTCGAACGTCAAGGTTCGAGGTGTCCTGGGTGAAATGCAACTGCAGAATCTTTTGGCCGGGCTGCTTTCCCCTGAGCAGTATGCGGAGAACGTCATGATTGGCAAACAACGTCGTGAACGGGTGGAATTCGCAGTGAAACTTCCCGGAAAGGATGATGAAGGAGGTGTTGTCTATCTCCCTGTTGATTCAAAATTTCCTCTTCAGGCATACTACCGGCTTGTCGAAGCTTCGGAAACGGGTGACAAGGAGCGTGTCCGGATCGCTGTAAAGGATATTGAGGTAGAGATGCGCCGCTGCGCAAAAGATATCAAAACAAAATACCTGAACCCGCCGGAGACGACTGACTTTGGTATTCTTTTTCTTCCCATTGAAGGTCTGTTTGCGGAGGTTGTTCGAAATACGGTGCTTCTTGAAACCTTGCAGAAAGAGTACAACATTATCGTGACGGGCCCGACGACACTCGCTGCTCTGTTGAACAGCCTCCAGATGGGTTTCAGGGCGTTTGCGATACAGAAAAGAACCAGCGAAGTATGGAAAGTGCTTGTTCAGGTTAAAACAGAGTTCGCCAGGTTTGGTGAGGTGCTGAGTAAAGCACAGAACAGGATATCACAGGCAGGCTCTGAACTGGACTCGCTTGTTGGCGTGAGAACGCGAGCCATTCAGAACCGGTTACGGCGTATCGAAGAAGTCTCAGGAGAAAAAGGGATGGACATCGAGGAAGAGAAATCAGATGCACTTGATGCAGGGGAGTCAGAGGGTAGAAGTGGGAAGTAGGATTTTAGAAGTGAGAATTTAGAAGTAGGAAGTTAGAATGCAGAAGCCTGAAGTCAGGGTCGAGAATCAAGAGACAAGAGGCGAGAGACGAGAAGAGCAAAGCCGGAAATAGCGAATGTCTATTTAGCCAACCAGCCCCATTTGGCCATTCAGCCTTTTGCCTTTCACTCGTCACGTTCTTTCCTTTTGACTTACTTAAAGGCCATGACTTCGGTAACGGTCTCCGGAATGATCCTCTTGCTATTGAGCCATTGAGCCATCAAGCCACAAAGAATGGATGCCTCAGAAGCCTTACACATCAACAACTCAACACATCAACAATTTTTTTGAAGCGCTTCCGCGATGGCTTTTGCGAAATGAGGGCCGTCATAGTATTCGGGGACGATATCGACGCTGACGCCAAGTTTTTCAAGCGCGGTCGCTGTTGTTTTTCCGATGGCGGCTACCAGAACTCCTGAAGGGATTTTCTTTGAGCCGACAGCTTTAAAATAGTTCTGGGCAGTAGAGGGACTGGTGAAGGACAAACATGCTATTTTACCTTCGCTCACCATTTTTTTTACCTTTTCGGTGGCGTCAAGATCAGGCGGATGGTTTTCATAAACAATTATGGAGTCACAGCTTCCTCCACGTTCTGCTATGGCTGCCGGTATGATACCCAGGGAAAGGTTGCCTCGAAGAAAAAGAAAAGATTTTCCCTGAATTTCCTCCGGACTGATTTCCTGCATGAGGTTTACTGCGTCGGCAACTTTAGGGATCGGCTCCGTTTCTATTCCAAACGCTGCAAGATCTCCTGCTGTTGTTTTTCCAACCGCAAAAACCCTGGTGCTTGTCAGTTTCCGCAGCTCATCCGGCGCTTCGGTTCTGAGCCGTTCAAGAAAATACCGGACACTGTTCGGGCTTGTGAAAAAAGCACCGCTATACGATGAGATATCAGGGATTTGCCAGCCCGAAGCAGGCCTGATCTCGATTGTCGGAAAGACAACCGAGTCCAGGTTATACTTTTTCAATTCCTGTACAAATAATCCTGCCTGATGTTTCGGTCGGGTGACAAGAACACTCTTCATCAGCAGGTTTTTCTGATTTCCGCAAGGATTTCGTTAGCGCCCTGCTTGAGGAGTTCCTCGGCAAGCTCGATTCCAGCCTGTTCCGCCTGTTCAGGATGCGTACAGTTTTCCTTGGTTATTTCATTACGGATAGTACGTTTTCCGTCGACTGATCCGACATAGGCGAGCAGATGCAGGTTGCCATTTTTGATGCTTGCATAGGATCCGATAGGGATCTGGCATCCCCCCTGCAGGTGACGCAGAAGAGCTCTCTCAGCTTTTGTGCAGAACTCGGTATTCACGTTGTTCATGACGCTGACAATTTCTTTTGTCGCTTCATCGTCAACGCGCGTCTCTATGCCCAGGGCTCCCTGGCCGACAGCGGGAAGCATGACTTCATGAGGTAGTATCTCGGAGATACGGTCACCGAAATTCAACCTGTGAACTCCAGCGTAGGCCAGCATCATCGCGTCAAAGTCGCTTTCGTCAAACTTTTTGAATCGGGTGTTCAGGTTTCCCCGAATATCTCCCATCTGGAAGTCCGGTCGCATGCTGAGAAGCTGAGATGTTCTGCGCAGACTGCTCGTGGCTATTTTTGCATCCTGTTTGAGTGTCTTCAAACTCTCACCGTTTTTGGCGATGATAACGTCCCGTGTGTCTTCTCTCTCGGTAAATGCAGCGAGCATTAGCCCTTCAGGAGTTTCCGTCGGGACATCCTTCAGACTGTGGACGGCAAGATCGATCTCTCCTGAAATCAGGTGTTTCTCGATATCTTTTGTGAAAAGACCCATGTCTCCGATTTTAGAAAGCGGAGAATCAAGCAGGACATCACCGGTTGTCTTAACCAGTTTAAGCTCTATTTCAAGGTCGGGGAAATGTTTCGAAAGTTCGGCTTGTGTAAAATCAGCCTGCCACAATGCGAGGGGGCTGGATCTGGTACCAATAATTAATTTTTTTTTCAATGCAGTTACAGATTATGGGTTTAACTGATTATTTGGATAGTCGATTTTGTTCTTCCAGGTCAAAAATATTTCTTACCAGATTAACCCTGCTCGGGATGGTGTCTGCTGTGTCAACCGGAGCCTTGAGCATTTTGATCGGATGGTGCAGAATCTTTTTGAGGATTCTGTCTGTCAGTCGTTCCATTCTTTTCAGCTCGGCATCACTGACCTTGTAACGGAAACGTTCAAGTTCCTTTTCCTTGATTTCAAGAAACTTGGATTGCAGGTCTACAATTGTCGGGCGGACTTTCAGCGTGTTGATCCACTGTGCGAAGCCGACAAGTTCCTCATCAATAATTTTCTTGACTTTCGGCAGTTCACATTTTCTCATCTCAAGGTTCTTGTCGATGATATGCTTCAGCGCGTCGATATCCTTGAGGAACATGTTTTTGAGATTGCCGATTTCCGGATCGACGTTTCGGGGCAGTCCAAGATCAAGGATAATGACCGGCTTGAGCCTTCTTTTCTGCATGCTCTGCTGCAGCTCCGGCTCAGTAAGTACATATTCTTTTGAACTTACTGCTGTGATAATAATATCGAATTCATGAAGGTGATCCTTGTATGACTCATAGGGGAGTACCTGATTGGTTCCCAGTTCTTCAGCGAGTGCCTCGGCTTTTGAAAGAGTTCTGTTCGTGATGACTATGTTCCTCGCATTTTTCTGGAACATATGTTTTGCGGCAAGTTCACCGGTTTCGCCCGCACCGATCAGAAGAATCTTTTTTATGGAGAGGTTGGAGAATATTTTCTGAGCGAGTTCAACGGCGGCATAACTGACGGAAACCGCCCCTTCCATGATCTTTGTTTTCGTTTTGACTCTTTTTGCTACGCTGAAAGCCGTGTGGCAGAGACGGGTGAGAAGAATGCCTGCGGACTGAACTTCAACGGCTATTCTGTAGGCGTTTTTTACCTGTCCAAGGATCTGCCCTTCACCGAGGATCAATGAATCGACCGCGCTGGAGACTTCAAAAAGGTGTCTGGCCGTGTTGCAGTAAAACCGATTGAAGAAATGCTCCGGTCGAACTTCTCCCTGCGCATCCTTGTAGGAGATCAGGAATTCTTTCATGTAGTTCCCGTCAACTTCCGGCATGCCGGGAACTACATACAGTTCAGTTCTGTTGCACGTTGACACTACCATGGCTTCCTGTGCTATTCCGTCGTCAATCAGGTTTGTCAGAAATTCCTTGGCCTGAACCTCGGAAAGAGATAGTCTTTCACGGATTTCAATAGGTGCAGTTTTGTGATTTACACCAACTGAAATAATGTTCATGATGTGAATGGTTTAGTGGCTTGCCTGAAATCGATGTGATATTTCCGGTCTCTTTTTACTAAAAAGTAAGCGAGGGTTAATATACCCTAAAGCTGAAAATTTTTCAAATTCCCTGCTTCAAAAGTCAATATTGTGAAACGTCGGGGAAAAAATGCTCATGAGCATAATAAGTGTGGTTGTAAGAACAAAAAGAGCGATGAGCAGATAGGCCATATGAATGGTGTCCCAACCGAAAAGCTTTTTGATGAACAGACTTGCCCCGTAAAACAGCCATATGACCACAAGCGCGATGAGCCTTGAATCAAAAAGGTTGATTATTTCATCGGTCTGTATTGAGCCGATAACACCGGCAAGGAGCGTTATCGAAAGAAACAGAAAGCCGAACGCTACCGCGTGTTTGATCAGCTGCTCAAGAACTTCGAGGTTCGGGAGGTTTTCAAAGAGGAAGCCGAATTTGTTGTTTTTGATCTGGCGAAACAGCAGCAGGTAGAGAAAACTGTAGAGACCTGCTATCGCAATAGCGCTGAAGCCGAAAATTGCGGCAAGAAGGTGAATGCCTATGCCGAGTCCGCTGAATGCAGGGCCTTCACCTGAAGAGGTGAACAACATCAATGATGACAATATTTCCGCTCCTGTGGCAAATGAAAGAATAAAAAAACCAGTTTTGTCAGTCTTGGTTGAAAACTCGATAAACATATAGATGACGGTAAGCGTTAATGCCACCATGCTCATCAGCATTGAAATGGAGTAACTGAGTCTGTAGCCTTCCGGAGCGGTAAGGAATCCTATATAGGCGATATGAGCGACAATTGTCACGATAAGCGCAGGCTGCTTGTATGTTTTCGCAAAGCTGTTACCGTTGAAAAAGTCTGCTCCGTAGAGTCCTGTTGCTATGATATACAGCAAGGAAACTGTGAAGTTGAGTCCGATGAGCACAGCATCGTTTAGTAGTAATCCGTTATCCATAGGTGTCTTGCGGGGTGTTTTTGTGTGTCCGAGCGGGAAAATACAATGATATCACTGTTTCCGGGAAAGAAATGTTCAGAAAAGATCCGGTCCGGAGTCAGGGAAAAAGTGTATATTCGCCCCGAACAGAATTAAAATATAATTATTTGCTTTGAAAAAGATGAGTATGAAAAAGAATATTCGAAATATTGCCATAATCGCACATGTTGATCATGGAAAGACAACCCTTGTCGATGCTATTTTTCGACATACCGGTGAGTTCAGAGAGAATCAGCAGGTGGATGCTCGTGTACTTGACTCCAATCCTCAGGAAAAAGAACGCGGGATTACCATTTTATCAAAAAATGCGGCAACGGTTTATAAGGACTGTAAAGTAAATATTGTCGATACTCCAGGTCATGCCGATTTCGGCGGGGAGGTCGAGCGCATACTGAAAATGGTCGACGGAGTGTTGTTGCTGGTCGATGCGTTCGAAGGCCCGATGCCACAGACAAAATTCGTGCTGCGTAAGGCGCTGGAGCTGAAGCTCAAGCCCATTGTTGTTATCAATAAAATAGATCGTCCCCAGTCGGATCCCGACAAGGTGCATGATCAGGTGCTTGATCTCTTTATCGCTCTGGGCGCGGATGAAGATCAGCTGGAGTTTCCTTATCTCTTCACATCGGCCAAATTCGGTATAGCAAAGGCCTCCATGGGAGATGTTGACGGTGATATGACTCTGCTTCTTGATATGATAATCAAGGAGATTCCGCCTCCGGAAAATCATGACGAAGATGACTTTCAGATGCTTGTGACGACGCTTGACTACAGTGATTATCTGGGTAAAATAGCTGTTGGACGAATTCAGAGAGGACGGGTTCACAAGGGAGATACTCTTGCTGTTGTTTCCGAAGACGGCGTGGTCGGAAAAGGCAGTGTCGCAAAGCTTTTTACCTTTCATATGACCCAGCGTGTTGAGGCAAAGGAGGCCTCTTCAGGTGATATTATTGCCATTTCAGGCATAACAGGAGTCAATGTCGGTCAGACGCTGGCCTCGGACATCCGGCCTGAAGCCCTTGAGTCATTTGAGATCAGCAAACCGACGCTTTCCATGCTTTTTTCAGTGAACGATTCTCCCTTTGCCGGGCAGGAGGGCAAGGAAGTCACCAGTCGCAAGATACGTGAAAGGCTCATGAAAGAGGTCATGACCAATGTCGCCCTTCAGGTTGAAGAGACTGATAGTGCAGATACTTTTCGTGTTTCCGGCAGAGGAGAGCTGCATCTTTCCGTGCTGATCGAGAGCATGCGCAGGGAGGGGTTTGAAGTGGCCATTTCAAGGCCTCAGGTGATTACCAGAACAGCAGAGGACGGGACGTTGCTCGAACCGGTTGAACATGTGACGATTGATGTTCCTGATGAATATAACGGCGTCGTTATCGAAAAGATGGGGCGGCGTAAGGCGGAAATGAAGCATATGGAGACGCTCAGGGGCGGGATGGTCAGACTTGAGTTTGAAATTCCTACCAGAGGTCTGATTGGATATAGTCAGGAATTTACCACTGATACCAAGGGAGAAGGCATTCTCTCTCATGTATTCCATGATTATCAGCCCTTCAGAGGAAAACTGCCGGCAAGAGAGACCGGAGCGCTGGTAAGCGGAGAAGCAGGGCAGTCGGTTGCCTATGCGATAGCCGCCCTTGAAGATCGTGGTACCTTTTTTATCGGATCGAATGTAAGGGTTTACGAAGGAATGGTCGTTGGAGAGTCAACCAGAGAGTTCGATATCTCCATGAACGTCTGCAAGACGAAAAAGCTTACCAATATGAGATCCTCCGGGGCCGATGAGGCGGTTCGTCTCACTCCTCCGAAAAAGCTGACGCTTGAACAGGCACTGGATTTCATCAATGATGATGAACTTGTTGAAGTGACGCCGCAAAATATCCGGATCAGAAAAAGGATTCTGGACGCCAACCTGAGGGCAAAGGCAGCCAAAAAAGCAAAAGGGTAGAGTAGGTAGTAGGTGGTGGGGGAGTTTTTTCTCCTCCCGTTATCTTCAGATCAAGACAGAAGATGACGGGAAGATAGGAAAGTCATGCCGCACTTGATGCGGCATCCATCTTTTGTGAAGGCAAAAGGCTGAATGGTCAAATGGCTGGTTGGCTAAATAGACGTTCGCCATTTCCGGCCATACCCTCTTCTCGTCTCTCAACCCTTGTCTCTCGATTCTGGCTTCTGACTTCCGGCAGGCTATCCCTCATTATTCATTTCCGGCCATTCCTTTGCTTCCTCAAACGGAGAAGAACAGTTTTCTGAGGTGGGTTCTGGCTGAAGAAAAAATTTCCTGTGCCTCTGCTTCGCTGATTCCTTTTATCTCGGCTGCTTCCGCTGTGCTTTTTTTCTCCACCTCGATCATGCGGTAGATTTCCTTTTCGGAATCAGGGAGTTTCTCAATGCAGGCAAACAGTTTTTCGCTTTCAGGTGAAACCGAATCGTTTTTTGCCGCTTCGGGCCTTTCGCCGTTCATCTGTTGTTTTTGACCCGTTAATTCATCATGGGACGCCGGGGTCGGGTGAGCTTCGTTTACCTCTCCGAAAAGGCGGATAAACGTGTGAAAATCAAGTCCTGCAGCTTCACAGGGCGTGATTTTTCTTTCAATAATATCAGTGGCGAGTTTGCGGAACGGCTCTCCGATTTCAGGGAGACGGACGGCAAAATCGAAACTGTCGTCCTTGTCTCTCGCCGCGGTGTTATACGGCAGTTTCATGAGGATAGTGATGCCTGCTGCGGCAGCGTACTTTTCTGCAATGCCGCTACCGTCGTCCCGGTTGATAATGAGCCCGAGCAGTTTTGATTGTCCGCCGACGGTCTTGAAGTAGTTGTTTGCCTGGCAGATATTGTTTGCGGTGAAAATCGACTGACGGTCGTTGTTTGTAAGCAGTATCACTTCCTCACTCAGGGAGCGGGCAAGAGGCGTTGCGAAACCTCCGCAGACGACGTCTCCAAGGAAATCCATCAGAATGACATCAAGGTCCCAGGAAAACAGGCCTAATTTTTCCAGTACGTCAAAACCGGATATAATGCCTCTGCCTCCGCACCCTCTTCCAACCTGCGGCCCGCCGAGTTCAACGCCATAGATCGGTTGCGGAAAATCCGGTATATCTCTCCTGAAGACGATGTCACTGATTTGCAGCTCTTCGTTGCGGGCATTTTTTTCTGCGAACACTTCGGTGACGGTCGGCAGCGAGACGCCGCCAAAAAGCGATGTCGTTGAATCGTGTTTAGGGTCACAGCCAAGCTGCAGCACTCTTTTTCCCATAAGCGCGAATGTCGCGCTGAAGTTTGTTGTCGTGAAGCTTTTTCCTATGCCGCCTTTTCCATAAATGGCAATTGTGCGGGGTGTAGACATCAGGCTGTTGTTAGTGTTACTGTGCAGATCACCGTGCTCAGTCAGTGTTCTCTTTTTCCGGTTTCCAGTTGAGCACCATTTTCAGGCAGTCCGGATCGTTGAATGCCTGATGATAGGCCTCAGCCAGATCAGCATTCACAGGGTGGCTGTGGGTGAAGATTTTTTTTGCCTGCAGTGTATTATTTTTGATGAGCTCTTTCACCCTTAGGAGATCTCCTTTTGCCCACTGACGGGCGGCCACGAATGAGAGCTCTTTATCGAAAGCCTGCGAGTAATCGATGTTCATTCTCTGATAATAGCCTCCGAAAATCACTTTTCCATGGAACTTCAGAAAACGCAGACCGGTTTCGATCGCGCTCATAACGCCGGTACTGTCTATCATGACATCAAATTCATTTCCTGCAAGTTCTGCGGAAACATTCTGGCATGAGGGGTTTACCTTGAGGTCGGCTGAAGAATAGTTGAGGCGGTTCTGGTGAGGTTCCGTTGCAGCGACAAGACTGGCACCCATATGCTTTGCCAGTTGAACGGCAAGGATGCCGACTGCGCCCTGACCGAGAACAAGGACTTTTTTGCCCTGCACCTCGCCAAGATCCATAAAGTGCAGTGCTGTTGCCCCCAGTGGAAGCGCTATGCCGCACTTCGGGTCATCGATGCCGTCAAGGACAGTAATGCTTTCGACAGGACAGACAACAAACTGTGATGCGCCTCCGAATGCGGCGTTGACATCTTCGTAACCGAAAGAACCTGCGATGTAGGCATATTTTCCTATCAGGTTGTCATTGACATGCGCTCCGACCTTCGTGATTTTTCCAACGGTTTCATAGCCGGGGATAAACGGGAAAATAAAGGGAGGCGAAGGGATAAGGCCTTCAAAAGCCATCTTTTCCGTACCGGTGCTTATCGATGACCAGTAGGTCTCAATCATCACATCGGTTGATAAAACCGGTTTCAGGGTAACGTTTTTCACCTCGATCCGGCGAACACCGGTAAATACAATAGCTTTTGCTTTCATGTCAGAATCAGTTTCCTTCAGGTTGAGCATTGAGTTTATTTGCATGTCTTTT